>CAVODA010000005.1:0-20311 GCA_963694265.1 Dehalococcoidia bacterium | reverse complement strand
TGTGGGGCGAACCATATTTGGGGTCTGCCACCGGGGTTTACTGGGGCGGATACGGAACGACTTTTTACAAACCTGTAGCAGACGGAGAGGTGGTGGACGGTTCTGGGCGCACCTCTGCCGGCACGATTGGCGTATCCCTAACGCTCGAACAATTCCAAACACTGGTCGGCGCAGTGAGTTTCGGCGACGTTGGTACAGGCTACGGTTTTATAGTCTCTAAAACCGGTGATTTCATCTATCACCCGGAGTCAAAATTCGTAAACGATACTCTGAACATCACAGACTATGACCCGCTGCTAACCATCGCCACAATCAATGACGCCTCTCAGACGGAAGAGGGAACCAAGCTCTCAGTGTTTAACCATGTGGACCATCAATCAGTGAGGGAGTCTTGGTTGGTTATGGCTCCTGTGGAACCCGCAGGTTGGTGGGTGGGGATAGCCTTGGATAAAGACTCCATAATCCAGCGATTGGCGCTGGTGGAAGAGAACCGCAGAAGAGAAGTCGAAATCGCCATGGTGATGGCGGCTTTCCTGTTCTTCCTAGCCTTGGTCTGGATTATTCAGGAGCACAAGGGATCCAACAGAGGCTATTGGAAGGCCTCGATAATATTCTCCTTTTTGGCTATATCTGGCATCGCCTACATCTGGGTTCTCACCCTAACTGGTTCTCAATAACCGCCGAAAAAAGATGTGATACTTCAAGAGCAGACGATCACTAGTAAGATCGTTTCCAATTACCTGGAAGGTTCAGATAAGTTGATCGAACTTCCAACCGGGATATTAATTGAATCAGTAGATTTTGTTTCGGCTCACAACGTCGCATTCACCGGTTATATTTGGCAAATATATAGCCGTGAAATCCCAAAATCCATGATTCCGGGCCCTAATTATGAGGTACCTGGTTTCACCCTCCCTCAGGCGAATATTGGCTACCACGACGACGTGGCTGAAGTTTTCCGGAGAGTAGAAGGCGACGAACTCGTAATCGGTTGGTATTTCAGGTCCCAGATTAGGCAGCAATTAGACTACGCCCATTACCCTTTCAATCGGGAAGACCTCAGAATTAGAATCTGGTCGCATCAGTGTCCCATTCGTGGAGTATCGGGACAACCTATTGGTTGAGATTCTTTATTGGCCGTTCATCACGGGTACGATGTTGGTCGTCAGCTTCTTCGTGTTTTACTAGCGGGGTAACTCGGTCGATCCAGGAGCAGTAACGCCTGCCGTCTTGACAAATAATCTCCCAAAGCCAATCATCTTGGAACCTGAGCGGAATGTTGCAGGTATCAGAAGTCACACTGCGTGGCCGATAGGATTTAGGAGCTAACGATGACGACATTGGTTTTGGGCGGCACCGGATTTATTGGAAAGAGGGCTGTTCCCCGGCTGATCCAGCGCGGCGAGAAAGTGGTCGTGATGGACATCAACCCCGGAGCGGCGGACTTCAGCGAGTTTGGGGACCAGGTGGAGGTGATGCGCGGCGACATCATGCAGTTCCAAGATGTGGTCACGGCGATCATGCACGCGAAGCCGGATCGGATCATGAACCTGGCCTACCTACTGGGCAGCGGCGATGACACCCCGCATTTCACCATGAAGCTAAACATCCTCGGCATGGATAACAGTTTTGAAGCGGCCCGGATCTGCGGCGTTAATAGGGTGACTTACGCCAGCTCCATTGCCGTAAGCGGCCAACAGTCCAACTTCGGGGACGAGGCCATCGACGAAGACGCCCCCATGCACGGCACCAGCCAGTACGCCATGCACAAGCGGTTCAACGAGTTCCAGGCGCAGCAGTTCAACCAGGTCTACGGTATGTCCATCACGGGCATCCGCCCCGCTAACGTGACCGGGCCAGACAAGGTCCGTGGCTCCACTGACCATGTGCAGGTTGTGACCCTGCCGGCTTCTGGCGAGGTTGTGAACTTCCCCAAGGCTGGGCTGATGCGCTGCCCGGTACACGTGGATGACATTGCAGAGGCTTTTGTCCGGGTGACCATGGTCGACAAGAGCGCGCACCCCATATATAACTCTGGCGGCTACCCTATCAGCCTGGGTGACCTGGCCAAGATTGTGAAGAAGTATTTGCCCGACGCCCAGATAAACTTCGCCAGCGAAGACGGCAAAAACGAGTCCGGCAACTACCTGGTGGACAACAACCGACTACTGGGCGAGTTCGAGCTGGAATACCCGCCCATCGAGCAACGAGTGCTACAAATCATCAACGACGTTCGCCGCGACGAAGGGCTGCCGCTCGTTAGTTAATAGCTTTCAGCACTCAGCGTTCAGTGATTAGGCAAACCATTAAAAAGAGTTCTTCCGCGGAAGAACTCTTTTTAATGGTGAAAGCTGATTGCTGTGAGCTGACTGCTAGTCTGGCAACCTCGTTGATTGCCAGGCCACCATCTGCCAGGCGTTGTTGCGCTTGGCATAGACGTCTATGAATCTCAGTTCAAATTTGTTATTGCCAACGTGGAACTTGCCGTGACCGGTTACCACCGCCGTATCGCCTAGATTTTGAACTTCTCGGGCGCTGAGTTCCAGGGAATGGTAGATAGCCTTTCCGGACTTAACGGCGTCAATGAAAGAAGCTTTGGTGTCCAGTCTGGCGGTTGTGTGAGTGTAGACCAGATCGTCGGCCATAATATCTTCCAGTGTTTTGGCATCACTCTTGAGCATCGCCTCGATGCGCCGGTCTTGTAACGCTATTATCTCGTCCAATTTTGATCTCCTTAAACTTGGGGCGCTAGTCTCGTTATGTTTTCCCGGTGGTTTCTCGGTGGATTAGCGCTCTTGTAGTACGGTGCCAGCCAGTTCGGCTATCTTGTTCACTTTGACCAACACGGCCACGCCCAGGCGATCCGGATCGCGGTCCAGCTCGGCTTGGACCGTACGCGCCATGACTTCGTCGCGGATGGGGCCGGACTCATGGACCTCAGCAGTGCCGTAGAAACGCCACCTAATCTTGTCATCCATGTTGTTGTAGAGGACCACCACTTTGGGGTTTTCCGCCACGTTTTCCAGGGCGGAGCGTTTCGCCCGCTCCCAGTAAGCCAGTGTCCCCGAATCGAAGACCATTACGCTGCCCTTGAGACTGAGTTGCGGCTGACCGTCTTTGTCTGACGTCCCAACGGTGCAGGACCAACCATCAGCATGGTTCCGATCCACCAATTCCTTCATCTCGCCGCTCATGTCAATCATATTTATTCTACTCCGCTATTTGACGGGCCGCCTAACTTGGTTGTCTAAGTCTTACTAGCCCGGTAGGTTGTTCCCATAATCCCAAAGTCGAACGCGGCAGCCCGTAGCGACGAATCTCTGAAGATGTGGCCCCAACAGACGATTTCATGGACAAACCCGGCGTCCATCATTTTTAAGGTGTATCTATTAACTTAGATCGATAAAATCCATTGGTTTCCCTATCCATGAACGTGTAACGAATCATCATGGCGGTTTTAATTTCCAAAATGATCTCTGTCAGGCTGTTCCGCAAACTAGTCCGCCGTTGAAACGATGAACTCAAAACAACTCGGGGCTCTTCTTAGGATTGTTCGACGACTACATTCGCCTGAGCCTGTGCCAACTCTGTAACTTTACCTTTGTTTACTAAATCGTTGATCATTAGGTGGAAGTCTTGCTTTTACTGAAGCTGAGTTCCCGAATTAACCACTAGTTGCATGGCTTACAGATTATTCAAAACTGTTTGAATTTTTTAGTCTCTTCAAATTTTTCGTCAATCCGGTACACAATTTTTGAAAATTTGAAGTTCAAATATCCTAATTCTCGTAGCCAACGGTGCGAGCGAAACTAGCAAAACTCCTGCCGCAAGTGTATTCAATATGTCCTTCCCCTAACCCTAACCACTTCGGAATTACAAACATGATATCCGTATTTGAAGCTTCCGACCACAAAGCGGTAAGCTTTCGTTTGCATTTAAGCCCCCACTTTAATCCGTGGTAGAACAGCCGATCGGGCAGTACGTCATCCATTTAAATAAAGGGTAGAAATCCACACTAAAAACAGAGCAAAAGAAAAGGCCTCCTGAATAATCAAGAGGCCTTTTTTAGTTGCGATTGGTAGCGGGGGTTGGACTCGAACCAACGACCTTCGGGTTATGAGCCCGACGAGCTGCCACTGCTCCACCCCGCGTCGTAGGTGCTTGGGCGTAAAGCCCTTGTCGATTGTGCGCTTACAGCGGCTCCAGGGTCCCCTTTGGCAAAGGAGGCAAGGGGGATTACTCCCGACTGAAAGCTAAAGAAAATAGAAACTGTTATTAGTCTTGCGGAAAGATACCTTCGGCTGGTTGCCAACATTCCCGAGGAATCGGGTTTGGTAGCTAATTACAGCCTTGGTTCGTAATTCATTGCGTGGGTCAAGCCTCTCGACCGGTTAGTACCGGTATGCTGAAGATATTACTATCCTTACACATCCGGCCTATCAAGCAGATAGTCTCTCTGCAGTCTTACTTCCTAAATTAATAGGAAAGGGAGGCCTCATCTTGGGGGCAGCTTCGCGCTTAGATGCCTTCAGCGCTTATCAATACTAGACATGGCTACCCAGCGCTGCTCCTGGCGGAACAACTGGCACACCATAGGTCTATCCCTTCCGGTCCTCTCGTACTAGGAAGAGGTTCCCTCAAGCCTCCTGCGCCCACGGCGGATAGAGACCGAACTGTCTCACGACGTTCTGAACCCAACTCACGTACCCCTTTAACCGGCGAACAGCCGGACCCTTGGGACCGCCTTCAGCCCCAGGATGGGACGAGCCGACATCGAGGTGCCAAACCTCGCCGTCGATGTGAACTCTTGGGCGAGATAAGCCTGTTATCCCCGGGGTAGCTTTTATCCGATAAGCCACGGCCCTTCCACACGGTGCCGTAGGATCACTTTGCCCGACTTTCGTCCCTGCTCGACTTGTAGGTCTTGCAGTCAAGCTCACTTATGCCAATGCGTTCTAAGGACGATTTCCATCCGTCCTGAGTGAACCTTTGGACGCCTCCGTTACCTTTTCGGAGGCAACCGCCCCAGTTAAACTGCCCACCAGGCACTGTCCCCCTGTTTTGCAGAGGTTAGAACCAAAAACAACCAAGGGTGGTATTTCAAGGACGACTCCATCACGACTGGCGTCGCAACTTCAAAGTCTCCCACCTATCCTACACATGACAGTTCCCAGACCAATACCAGGCTACAGTAAAGCTCCACGGGGTCTTTTTGTCCTGCCGCAGGTCGCCCGCGTCTTCACGGGCACCGTAATTTCACCGAGGCCTCCGTCGAGACAATGGCCAAGTCGTTCAACCATTCATGCGGGTCGGAACTTACCCGACAAGGGACTTCGCTACCTTAGGCATATTGTTACTCATCTAACTCCACCCAAAATACGAGAGGACCAAGATACCGAAGTATCACGGTTCAGACGCACGACAGTGATGCTAGACGGGGTCGATCATTTCTGCCGACCTCTATATGTCGCCACATAGATCGGACTATATCTTCTCCTGGTTCCGGCAGGAGTTTGGCATATAGTCTCTGAGGATTCTTTAAAGGAATACATCGTTCCTTGGACGGCCCAATGCTTCTTCTTCAAAGTCTTTCCTGCTGATTGTCCGCACCGGACGCATTGTCACCTTCTGATTCAGATTAAACCAGCCGGTAGCGCCGGATACTCGGAGATTCCAGCATATAGCCAAATTTTACAACGGCCTTAAGACGGCCAACGTAAGCGTAGAGAACAAGTCCTCTTACTTCATATAGTTGGTTCTTGGTAGACCGTTAGAGTTACGGCCGCCGTTCACCGGGGCTTCAGTTCAAAGCTCTCACTCTTCCCCTTAACCTTCCGGCACTGGGCAGGCGTCAGCCTGTATACGTTGGGTTTCCCCTTAGCACAGACCTGTGTTTTTGTTAAACAGTCGCCCGGCCTTCTTTTCTGCGCCCCCAGAGTGCTTCATCAGCAAGTGACTACACCCACCGGGGGGCCCTTTCTCCCGAAGTTACAGGGCTCTTTTGTCTAGTTCCTTAACGGAGGTTCGCTCGAACGCCTTAGGACTTTTATCCTAGCCCACCAGTGGCGGTTTGCGGTACGGATGCCATACTCCCATATCTACGAAGCTTTTCTTGTCAGTATGGGTTCAATAGAGTTTCGTAAGCCCGAAGGCTTCGATTCGCTCAATCCTCAGCTTAACGTCAGAGTGGATTTGCCTGCTCTGACTCGCCTACGAAAAAGCACACACCATGTCCAATAGGCATGCCCTACCTACCCTCCTGCATCCCTCCTTAGATTTAAGCGAAAATACGGCAGTGCAGGAATATTAACCTGCTGTCCATCGCCTTCGGCTCTTGCCTACGGCTTAGGACCGACTAACCCTACGCTGACAAGCATTGCGTAGGAAACCTTGGGCTTTCGGCGCCAGGGATTTTAACCCTAGTTTACGCTACTCATTCCGGGATTCTCACTCCCCCGCGCTCCAGCCAACCTCACGGTTAACCTTCACTGCCCGAGGGACGCTCCTCTACCACGCACAGGCATAAACCAAAGAGTCTGGCTTCATTCCCGCTGGCTGCACCGCAAGCTTCGGAAACCCGAAGGTAACTTCCACTATTGGATTCACTTTAAGTTGTGAAGATTTCTTCCTTGTACCTGTACATCCACGGCTTCGGCGATTGACTTAAGCCCCGTTACATTTTCGGCGCCAGATCCCTCGACCAGTGAGCTATTACGCACTCTTTAAAGGATGGCTGCTTCTAAGCCAACCTCCTGGTTGTTTGGGGAACCTAACTTCCTTTCCCACTTAGTCAATTCTTGGGGGCCTTAGCCGGTGGTCTGGGCTGTTTCCCTTTCGACCGACGCACTTATCTGTGCCGGTCTCACTCCCGATTAACGGTTAAACGGCATTGGTGGTTTGGTTGGGTTTGGTAAGCTCACGCCCCCTAGCCCATCCAGTGCCCTACCTCCGTTCACCTATAGATCGAGGCTGCACCTAAATGCATTTCGAGGAGAACTAGCTATTTCCGAGTTCGATTGGCATTTCACCTCTACCCACAGCTCATCCCAAGCTTTTGTACTAGCCACGAGTTCGGTCCTCCAGTCCGTATTACCGGACCTTCAACCTGGCCATGGGTAGCTCACCCGGTTTCGAGTCTAATACATGGAACTTGGCGCCCTATTCAGACTCGCTTTCGCTACGGCTCCGGAACTACAGTTCCTTAACCTTGCTCCATACATTAAGTCCCCGGATCATTCTTCAATAGGCACGCTGCCATCCCGACATAGTCAGGACTACAACCTTCTGTAGGCTTACGGTTTCAGATCTATTTCACTCCCCGTTAGGGGTTCTTTTCACCTTTCCCTCACGGTACTGGTACGCTATCGGTGACCAAAGGTATTTAGCCTTGGAGGGTGGTCCCCCCAGATTCCCACAAGGTTTCCCGTGCCCCGTGGTACTTAGGTAATACGCCAGGAGTCTTATCCCTTTCGCCTACGGGGCTATCACCCTCTATGGCGGTCCTTCCCAGGATCCTTTGACTAGAAATAAGTTTTGTAACTCCTTTGAACCTCATAAGGGGGTTCAAGGCAATCCCTGCAACACCACTATGACATAGGCCCTTACGCCACTAAGTCATACTGGTTTAGGCTGTTCCCCGTTCGTTCGCCACTACTGAGGGAATCTCGGTTGATTTCTTTTCCTCGGGGTACTTAGATGTTTCAGTTCCCCCACTTGCCCTCCTTCCTTTACAGAAAGGATTATCCGACTCAACACCGGATAAGGTTTCCCCATTCGGGTATCCCCGACTATGCCCGTTAGACGGCTCATCGAGGCTTAACGCAGCCTTACCGCGCCCTTCATCGGCCTTTGGTCCCAAGGCATTCACCGTAAGCCCTTAATAACTTGACCCACGCAAGGAATCTCGAACCTTGCTGGGTATCTTTCATTTTGCGAACGTAGCTTCCATATCACGTTGCTCGTAAACGCGACATATTCACCACGTTGTTCACGTATCCATATTTCACGTATTGCTACGCTACGTATTTACTACGTTATTACGCAGGACTAATTTGCAGTTTCTATTTTCTTTTTAAGGTGCCGCACAAGAGAAACGGCGGACGTAGGTGTTACCCCAAACCGCCGTTTAGGTTCCCGTGAATTAATCTTATTTCAGGTAAGAATCATCGTTAATCGAGATGCCGTACCCCTTGCGAAAATTAAGTATATGCGTGGCCATTCTCAGAGTCAATAGCATTCCACGCTCAATATTCAGTCTAGTAGTCCTATTTTCCTTCTGATTTACGCTGTTTCTACGTCCGACTTAACCCTATCGTTCTGGTTTATAGAACATTTCAACCAGTTATAAAGCGGAGGTATAAGTACGAATTACTCAAAACATACCTTCTTTTGTACGCATTTCGTAATTTAGCTCTGCTCTGCTAGTTTCCATAATATTGGTGTTAGGTCGATATTAGGAACCCAAATCTGATTTCATCCATGAACCTGAAACAGGTTCCTATCGCCCGGTTAAGTTCGCCGGCCGCTTCTCTAAGAAGGCCAGCACCGCTTCTTTATGGTCTGATGTCTTGCGAACCTGTTCCTGGGCCACATGGGCCAAATCGAGCGCTTCTTCAAAGTCCATGGACAGGCTTTTGTGCACCAGGTATTTGGTCAGTGCATGGGATTGGGTTGCGCCCTTAGCTAGCCTACTAGCCAATTCTAATGAAGCGTCGAACAGTTCGTCGTCCGGGAACAGCTTGCTGGCGATGCCCAAGCGGTAGGCCTCAGGGCCATCTATGCGGTCTCCAGTGTATTGAAGCAACAGTGTGTTGCTCATGCCGATCAACCGGGGCAACTGCCAACAGCTTCCGTCTCCTGGAATCAAGCCCATCCGGGCAAAGGCTTCAGAGAATACTGCCTTTTCAGATGTAAATCTAATATCACAGGCCAGAGCTACGCCCATTCCCACGCCGTACGCGTGGCCGTTAACTGCGGCGATGGACGGCTTTTGCAGCTTGTGTAGCCGCAGAGGAATTCGGCTAGCCTGGCCGCCCAAGGCCACTTTCTGACCTCTCGACGCGTATTGGCTCTCCATCTTGCCCCAAGGCAGTGGATCAACTGCTTCATCTACTGAACCGGCTTCACGGTCTTGAATGCGCTGACTAAACCCGCGAACGTTTGCGCCGGAGCAGAAAGATGGCTCCGTTCCAGTGAGGAGCAACACTCTGGCTGTGGGGTCATCTTCAAAGAGATCTAGGCATTCCATAATCTCGTCAGCCATTTTGGGGCCAAGGGCGTTTCTGGTGGGAGGGTCGTCCATTGTCATGATTAGCACGCCTTCCCGGTTCTCTGTCTTTATAAATTCGTAGGCCATGAGCAATCACCTGCTTATTCAAATACGTTTGTTAGATTACGCCCAACGGAGCTAATCCGTAGCGTTTATCGGCCCGGTGGCACGGGTGCCGTACGACGGCTATAATTCTCGTAGTATCAGGGTGAAATAAGCCCCTAATCACAGGCACCGGGCGGGCCTCAGATTAGCATAGGCGCCCGTACGAGACAATAATGCAGCAACCGCTGTTCAGATAGTAAACAAGCAATTCTAGTCATTTAATCGATTCATATATTAATGAGGTAACGTCATGGCACAAGGATCAATCACAAACTTGCACATCGCTCGGGTCAAGGGAACTCCATCTGATCCGGTCCAAGAAGCCAATGCAATCTCTGGCTTGGGGCTGGAGGGAGACCGCAGCGCCTATGACGGTAACCTACGTCAGGTGCTGCTAGTCGACAAAAAGATTCTGGACGACGCGGGACTTAATCCCGGCCAGATAAAAGAGAACATCACAATTTCCGGGTTGGACTTATCCGACGCCAAAATCGGACAAGTTCTTTCAATCGGAGACGCCGTTACTCTTGAGGTTGTGGGCGACTGCGAAGCCTGTGGCAAGATGGACGCGATTCGAATGGGCCTGAAGGATTCTCTGGACGGGAAACGCGGAACCCTTGCCAAGGTCTTGAACGGCGGAGCCATCAAGATTGGGGACACAATCAGCGTCGCCTAAAAAGCATCCCTACAATCGCAAAACAAAAGCCCCGCCCTTCTACATAGAGGGACGGGGCTTTTATGTTCTTTCATGCCAGACCTGATTAAGTGGGCGATTGTTCAACGGATGTTCCCGTCTGCTTTAACTGGCATCGCGAAAGCTGAACCCAATCCTGCCCGCATGCGAACAGCAGGGTTTTGGACACCACTGAACCCGAGGTTAACCAGGATCACAGACGAAGGCTGGTAAGACTCCAAGGAAATCAATGCCGGGCTTGGCTCCAGCAGGTCCACTGGGCCATTGACCTGATTCCGCCCTCATAATGAATCGACTTCTATATTACGTTCATTTCAGTCTGGTCTCCGGAGGGATACACTGTCCGTCTCGCCAAGCCGGCCCAACACCTCCAGCAAGCGATTAAGTTTATGAACCATGCCCATCTACTGGGTAAAAATATCGGAACAGGGATTATTCTTAGTTAGAAAAAGAACCTATTCGTTTTTTAATTAGTAAGTTCGATAGCTAAGATGGTCACCAATACTTATAAACTACCCAAGTTTATTCAAAATATTACTAATTTCGGACCTTAATGACACCATCAGTAGAAACGATAATCATCGGCGGCGGAGTTATCGGCTGTTCTATAGCTTTTAATCTGGCTGCCAAAGGTATGAGCGGAGTGGTTCTGCTGGAGCAGGGCGTGCTGGGCTCTGGCGCTACCGGGCGTTCCACCGCCACTGTCCACACCCACTACTCAACTGAAGTCTTGGCGCACCTGGCCTGGCAGGGCTTGCAGATATTTCGGAGCTTTGACGATATCGTCGGTGTGGGCGCCGCACGAGGGCAGTGCGGCTTTACTGAGACCGGGCATTTGGTGTTTGCTGGTAGAGACAGAAACACCCAAATCAAACATAGCGTTACGCTCCAGCAGCAGATTGGAGCCAGAGTCAACATCATCAACCAGCTTGAAGCGGCGAAGATTGCCCCAGGGTTCCAATTCGACGACTGCGAAGCCATTGCGTACGAGCCGCTCTCAGGCTACGCCGACGCTTCTGGAACCACTCTGGCCTTCGCCTCGCGGGCGCGCCAATTGGGCATTAGGACAGAGCTGATGACCACCGCCACCGGCTTGGAGACCAATCAAGGGAAAATTAGTGCCGTATTGACCAACCGGGGACGCATCAGAGCTGACCGAGTGGTTATTGCCGCTGGGGCCTGGAGCAGGAAATTTCTCTTGCCGTACGGAATCGAACTGCCATTGCAGGTGTCACGGCATGAGGTGGCTTCTTTTGATAGACCAGGGAGGCCGTTTGGCGAAATGCCATCCGGTACGTCCAATAGACTCCCAGCGGTCAGCGACTTGATCAACCAGACCTGCTTTCGACCGGAAGGAGACAACCAGGTATTGGTTGGTAGCGCAGAGCCTCAAGATTCACAAGAACCTATCAGCGACCCGGCCATGTACGGCCACCGTCAGACACCAAGCTTCATTGAATCAGTCTGGCACCGTTTGATTAACCGAATGCCAATGATGGAAAACGCCAAATACAAAACCGGATTCGCCGGACTCTATACAGCCACACCAGACCGGCATCCAATCATGGACCGGCTGGATGGCTCCAACGGGATAGCCAGTGGGATAGAAAATCTGTTCCTGTGCACCGGGTTCAGCGGTCACGGTCTAACCCTTGCGCCTGCGGCTGGCAGAGCCATGGCGGCATTGATCCTAAACCACGACTCTTCTTTTATAGAGCCTCCGGTAGACATCTCCCAGTTGAGACTTTCTAGGTTTCTACCCGGAGCGGATGCAGACCGTATTCTCCCGCTCAGTGAAGAGAACGATGTCATTATCTAAATCCGGTTTATTCCGTAATCATAATAGCCAACCACGGCGGAGAATAAGCCAGGTGTTGTTGATATTATCCGCTATTCTGATTCTTAGCCTTGCCGCCTGCCTGGGTCTGAGCGACTCCGATAGACGGTACAACAGCGGCGTGAAGCTACTTGAAGAAGGAATGTACCAGGAAGCCATCGCCGAGTTTGACTTGTCTATTTTCACCAACGTTTCCTACGCCACGACATACCACAACCGTGCCCTGTCTGAAGAACAACTCGGCAGGCTTGCCTCGGCATTGAAGGACTACACAAAGGCGATAGAGCTAGACCCCAGCATAGCCGTTGCCTACGCGGCCCGCGGCGGCGTCCGAATTAAACTTGGCGACTTGCAGAACGCCCTACTGGACTTGAATCAATCGGTAGAGTTGGAAGACGGGTCGCCTTCAACGCAAACTCAACTGGGCCTGGTGCTTTTGGCTTTGGTCCAACCCGAAATCGCGCTTACCAGCCTGAACCGGGCCATAGAATTGGACCCGGCGAGCGCATCGGCCTACGTTAACCGTGGAGTGGTGCTCGTCTCCGAGGGAGAGCTGACCCTGGCGGTGGACGATTATACCCAAGCGATCAACGCTAACCCCACATCTTTGAACGCTTAAATCAATCGCGGGTCTGCCTATGAAAGCTTGAACCTATTGGATAAGGCTATCTCTGATTTCAGTAATGCCCTTCATTTGGCCCCCAACTCTGCCGTATTACACTCCAGCCGAGCTGCCTCATACCACGCCCAGGGTCAGTTGCAAAAAAGCACTGGCAGACTATACCAAATCAACCTCATTAGACCCTACATTGGTGCCCGCCTGGTACAACAGAGGCGTTCTCCATGAGGACTTGGGCGAGCTTGAGAAAGCGGTTATTGACTACGGTCAGGCACTATTGTTTGACCCAAACAATATCAACGCCCTAATCAACCGGGCGCTGGTCTACTCGACCTTGGGGCAGTACGAGCCGGCCATCTCGGACATGGACCTGGTCGTTGGCGTTGCCCCCATCTACATCAGGGCGTCAGCCCACGCCGAACTGGGTATGGCAGCCAAATATCTGGCCGACTTGAATTTCGCTGTATCCCTTGGCATTGACCGTGCCGCCGCAGAATTAAATATCGGTGCTATCGCCTCTTCCCCCTAGGCATATAATCCGCGGTACAGTTTTGATGCGCTAGACCAGACTAATTTGGCTCTGCCGGGGAAAGGTTCGCGCATCTACTACCAACGGGGTCTGCTGCTCATTGCAATGGGACAATCAGAATCGGCAGCCATCGACTTCAACACCGCCATCGACACCAACCCCCACTATATAGAAGCCTAAGTCAATCGCAGTATCGTTCACACCTTTGTCGGTCAGTATGATGACTCCCAGTCTCGAAAATCGTATTGCGGAACTCAGGGACCAAACGGAATAACGCCCACCCTGATTTACCCGGACACAGCCATATATATACCGATTTAACCCCTGAGGATATTCGTGATATTGCAGTTGCTAGCCAAGCTATTTCGCCACGCGGTACCTGGTTCAGTTGCCAGCACCAACGCTAAAAAGGTCTATTAGTCTGAAGTCCAGATACAGCGTCAAGGCCAGTTGGATGAAGCCGTAGAACGCTACACTGAAGCCATCAACCTGGATTCCTCCTTGGTTCAGGCGTACAGTAACCGGGGCCTGGCCTATACCAATCTGTCCAAGTTCAGCGAGGCGGTGAAGGACTTAAATGAGGCCATCCGTCTCAGCCCCAACTTCGCCGATGCCCACAGCAGTAGAGGGTTTGCCCACCGGGCCGCCGGTCAACTAAACCGGGCACTAAGCGGTTTTGACCAGGCCATTCGTATCGACGGAAATTTTTCAGTAGCCTATAACAACCGCACCGACATCCACATGGAGATGAAACACCCGAACCTGGCGATACCAGACCTGGACCTGGCCATCAAACTTGACCCCGGGTTTGCCGTTGCCTTTGCCAACCGGGCATTTGCCTGGACTATGCTAAAAGACAACTCCAAAGCCAACCGAGACGTTGAATTGAAGGTTAGACTGGGTGTGGACCGTGCGCTGCTGGAAGAAAAACTAGCGAAATATAAAGAACGAATCCGGTAGCGTAGTAAATACTGCACAACTCGCTACAATAGCAAAAATTTAACTGAATCGAATGAGGCTGTAGAAATGCCCCGGTATTCTATTAACGACCAACGCTTCAACCAAACACTTCAAGAACTTGGCCGCCTGGGTGAAAGCCCCACTGGCATGGATCGCGTGGCCTACTCCCCGGAAGACATCCTAGGGCGCGATTATGCGATCAAGCTGATGCAGGAAGCCGGCCTTGATACACGCATCGACACCGCCGGCAATATCATTGGCCGCTTAGCAGGAACCGAAGACAGTCTGCCAGCCATTGCGCTAGGCTCTCACACCGACACCGTCCCCAAGGGCGGCAAATATGACGGCGCTCTGGGCGTCATGGCTGCCATTGAGGTGATTCGCACCCTAAAAGATCAAGGCCACACAACCAAGCATCCCTTAGAGGTAATCAATTTCACCAACGAGGAGGGCACCCGCTTCCACCGTTGGCTGGTGGGTAGCCGTTCCATGTGCGGGCTGTTGGAACAAGATGACCTGGACGCCGTTGATGACGACGGCTTTGGCCTTGGCCCCTGCCTGGCCGACATCGGCGGGGACATCTCACGCATCGAAGAAGCCAAACGCAGCACCGGGGAATTGGCCGCCTATCTTGAGCTTCATATTGAACAAGGACCGTATCTGCACAAGTCTGGCAACCCCATTGGTGTGGTCACCGGCATCACCGGTCGCGCCGTGTTTGAAGTGGAGATTGAGGGCAAGGCCAACCACGCCGGCACCACACCCATGGAAACCCGACGCGACGCCTTGGTCAGCGCCTCCAAACTGGTTTTGGCCATCCAGAAGATGGCTGCAGAACAGGAGATCTGCCGGGTATCAACCGTTGGCTCCATCAAGGCCGTGCCCAACGCGGTAAATGTTATACCGGGCAGTGCCACCATTGGCCTGGAATTTCGGGACACCGACATGACTGCCCTGGCCGCCGCGGAGCATGAATTGCGCCGAATAACCGACGAAGCCATCATAAATGAAGAAGTGGCCATCGACGTCCAGCGCCACCGATTCACGTCCGCCGTGCCAATTTCAGCAGATATGCAAGCCATGGTTGCGGAGGCGGCTGAGAACTGCGGCATGGCCTGGGAGCCACTCGCCAGTGGCGCCGGACATGACGCCCAGGCAGTGGCCAACATTGCTCCCGTTGCCATGATTTTTGTGCCCAGTGTTGATGGCATCAGCCACTCGCCGGAAGAATATTCAACACCGCAAGACTGCGCCAACGGCGCCCAGGTATTATTGGAATTACTACTGTTGGCCGATGACCGCTTCTAGCCACTCGCCTGCAAACGACATCGGCCCGCACTTTACCCCTGCTCTTTACTAAATGAGGAAATTAGATGAAGCTATCCGGCTCCTATGAATTCAACGCCGCACCGGAAAAGGTGTGGCAAACGCTGACCAACCCAGACTCTCTAATTGCCTGCATACCAGGCTGCGAAAAAATGGAATCCCTGGGCAATGACGAATATGCCACTACCGTAAGTATTTCCATGGGACCAATTCGCAGCAAATTTGATGCCAGCGTTAAGATGGTTGATATGAAGCCCTTTGAGTCCTACAGCCTCATTATCGAGGGCAAAGGCTCGTCTGGTTTCGTCCGCGGAGAGTCCCACGTCAAACTGACCGATAACGGCGGCAAAACTACGGTGGACGTGGAAACTGATTCCTCATCCGGCGGTATGTTGGCCAGGGTGGGTCAACGCATGATGGAGAGCTTTGCCAGGTCAATGATGGAAAAGTTTTTCAGCTGCCTGCAACAAACCCTAAAATAGTCAATTTCAACACCGCATAACCACACCACCGTGAATGAACTGCTAGCTTGACTGCCAAGCAGAATCAGACTCACTGGTAGACAACAAATAAAGACTAAAAACTCTAATCGGAGGGAGCATGGAACGCCGCGTACCTACCAAAGCCGAAGTGCTGGCATACCTAAAAGAAGACCGAAACTGGGGCCGCTGGGGCGATGACGACCAGGTTGGTGCCATAAACATGGTCACCCCGGAAAAGCGCCTTGCCGCGGCTGCAACAATCAAATCGGGCCGGGCAGTTTCACTCAGTCGGGAATTTCCCAAGACCCCCGCGCCAAATAACCCAACACCTGCTCACCACTACATGAAAAAAGTGTTCCGTAACGAATCCGCTGGGTACTCAGCAGACTATTACGGGATCTCCTACCACGGAACCGCCACCACCCATCTGGACGCCCTCTGCCACGTCTGGGACGAGAATGGCATGTGGAACGGCCGCATCCACGATGACACAGTCACCATGGACGGCGCAGTATGGGGATCGGTTGAGCACTGGAAAGAGGGCATCATCACCCGGGGCGTTCTGCTCGATGTCCCCAAGTTTAGGGGTGTTCCCTACGTGACTATGGACACCCCAGTCCACGGTTGGGAACTGGAAGACATCGCCAAGGCCCAGGGTGTCACCATGGAACCGGGCGATGCGCTAATCGTCTACAGCGGTCGCGAAAAATGGAACGACGACGGCAACCCGCTCTGGGGCGGCGACCCCAACGAGCGCCCTGGGCTCCACGCTTCCTGCCTCAAGTTCATCCGTGAGTCAGACTGCTGTTTACTGGTCTGGGACATGATGGACTTCACCCCCAACGGGTACGATCTGGCCTGGTCGGTTCACGGGTCCATCTTTGCCTACGGCATCGGTCTGTTGGACAACGCACTGTTGCAGCCACTGGCCGAAGCCTGCGCCGAGGAAGGACGCTACGAGTTCATGCTCACCGTCAACCCATTGCGGGTGGTCGGTGGCACTGGATCGCCGGTAAACCCGGTGGCCATTCTCTAGTCAGACCAACTAAAATCGCACCAAACAGAAGAGCCAAAAGAAAAGGGCGGGGATTGTCCCCGCCCTTTTCTTTTTATTCGCCGTGCTATTTGGCCTGTTGATCTAGATTCCAGTGATTTAGATGATAGAAGGCTCAACCACGCTGTCAGTGACGGTGCGATGGTTTGATGGCGTTGATCCGTTCAACTCCTGAACCCGCTTTCGCATCTGGTCCAAACGGCTAAAGTCGTTGATTCCAGAGATGATGGTAATCGCCGACAAATACTTGGTCCGGCGATCCGGGTAGTCGCCGTAACGGACCTTACCCACTGTTGTCATCTCTTCCAGTTTGGACCGGCCCACCGATATCGCCTGGGCGTACAGGTGCTCCGGTCTGCCGTGGACGATGAGCGACGCCGAACGCGCGCCCGACACGTCCGTTGGGAATGTGAGGGCCGATTTTCCGACGCTCCGCTCAATGATACTCTCCAGCTCGTGGGTGCCAGGCTCCATACCGCCGCGCCAGAACTGCGACTTGATCCTAATCTCTTCAGAGCAATGACCGATGGTCGACACATCGCCAATTAGGCCCATGGTCGCCTTGACCTCAGATGAGCTGAATACCTCCTGGGGAGGCGGCCGCATCTCTCCGGCAGTGAGGATTGTGGTCAGCGTCTGGGCCAGGTTTTCGTTGACCCGCTGGAACATGCCTTCAACCGACTCTCGGGTGACGTTGGGCTGTTCGTATTGGCCATTATCCACCAACAGGATGTTGTTGAAATAATGGCTCCATAGCTCGAAGCTTTTAACGGTGTTGGAGAGGTTTAGAGCCTCTTTTTCGTTGGGCATTCCGTTCACGGAAGGCAACACGCCGATGCCGTAAACCGGGATGTGTTTGTAGACCTTTTTCAGCTCGTTGGCCAGGACAAAGCTGCCGCCGGCGCCCGAGCCACCGCCCAGACCCGCAGAGATCCAAATCACCTCTGGGTCGCGTTTCCGCACCATGGTGTCGATTGAGTCCATCATCTGCGCCAAGGATTTCTCGGCGATGCTGGCTCCCAAGTCAATATCAGAACCAACCCCGCGTCCTCTCAAGGCGTATTTCCCGATCAGGACCTTTTCTCGGATATTCCCTAGGCCGGAAAGGTCTGCCTCTTCAGTGTTGATGGCTATGCCGCTGTAAAAACGGCGGTTCATTCCCATCAGGGCGTTGGTTATCTTGCCACCTGCCTGTCCAAAACCGATCCAAAGTACTCTCATCTTTCCCTACCTCCTGTGTCGACCACCAGCCAGAGCTGAATAACTCAGCTAGATAAATAATTGCTGACCAGGCCGCACATCTCCCATAAAATATCTTGGCCGGATACCCCAGCCGAATATTTCTCCCGTAAATCCGTTATATCGGGCGCTACACCGGGCGTTACGCCAGGTCTCTAGGTCTACCTGGCTATAATTAAAGAACCATCCCAGAACCTAAGCCTGCCGATTTAGTAATCTCTGGCGGCGTTGATAATGGAGTTCGTAAACTCTTTTCCTTCATGGCATATCTGGCATTCCCCCCAACTTATAGGGCCCTGCGCCGACTCTATGACCCAGTGGTGCCGGCAAGTTGGCTCGGCCTTTTCTTCGACCACTTCAAGAACTGCACCGTCAAGCGTTTCAGCCGTCAATAGATCCTTTTCAATCACCATGACTAACCTCCAGGGCGGGGGGCGAACCTCACGCTAAAGTTAAGGGCCAAGCACGGCCCAAATCATATGAGCTGCGGCTTTCCGGCTACCATTTCAAAAAACGTTCCAACATCAGATTTCAGCCTGAGCCTGGCCTGAGTTATCGACGGCTGTTGGGACTAATTCTTTTCCACCACATCACATTCTTTGACATTACTTACTGGATGCATTTATGTCAATAGAATTTAAAACTAATTTAAGTTATTTTTTATATTATAACTAAATATTGAGCGTGGTTAGTTGATAAAGTCACAAGAAATATAGACCGCCAGCGGTTACCGCCGGTCTATTGAATCTTGGGTTTTTATACTTTTTACAGGTTTTTTCTAAACTGCTGCTGTGGCAGATTTCATTTTGGCTTCTTCTTCCCTGAGAGCCGGCATCACATTCTTTCTGAATTGGCGGTGCCGGTGGTGGTCAAAGACGAGACCGCGGCAGTAATCAATGTGGACGGCATGGAGCCAAACATCTTTGACGGGAGCGACGTTAAAACCCTGGCTGACCAGTTGTCGGTGGCCCTGGAAAACATCAACCTTCTTTTTCAGCAGCAAGACCAGTCACAGCGGCTGGCAGTGGCTGATGAAAGAGACCGTATCGGCCGTGATCTGCACGACGGCGTGATTCGGTCCATGTACTCAGTGGGCCTAACACTGGAGGACATTTCCGCCCGGTCAGACCAAGAACCAAACAGCGTAAAACCGCGAATAGAGGAAGTGGTTGATGACCTGAACCGGGTCATTGGCGACATACGCCGTTACATCATGGACCTGAGACCCACGGAGCTACAGGGCAGACGCCTGTAAGAAGCTCTGGCTTCCCTGGTGGGTTACTTGGAAGACCGCGCCGCCGTATCTGTAATAGTGGATCTGAATCTGAATCTTGACCCATGATTGCTGCCAGGGCGGTATTTCGTCAATATCTGGCACATAATTCAGGAATCTTTCTCCAATATCGAGAAGTACTCCCAGGGCTGCGCAAACAATGTCTCCGTAGCCCTGGGAGTGCCCGGTGACGATATCTCCTTGACCATCACCGATTACGGCGACGGCTTTGAACTGGAAACTGCCGAGTTGGGCCGCGGCTACCGCCTGCCCAACATCAAAGACTGGGCAAAACGGCTGGGCGGCATCCTTCATATAGATAGCGCTCCCGGCGGCGGAACCAAGTTGGACATAAAAGTCCCGGTTCCGGTTCCCGCAACCAGATCGCCACTGGTGTAACCTATAATCGCCCGCAGGTACTGGTCAGCACGCGGTCCGTTTTATGGATTCGAGTAACAGGGGACCAAGGTCACAGGCTAACGGCGCACTGAGGTGAACTAGATGGCAGCCAATGAAAAACTCAAGATACTGATCGTCGATGACCACGACATCGTTCGCAAGGGACTGGCCATGCTGATCTCCCGTCAAGAAGACCTTTCAGTTGTGGCTGAAGCGGGCACCGTTGCCGAGGCCGTGGAAAAGGCCCGCGAGTCGGTACCAGACGTGGTGGTGATGGACATTCGCCTGCCCGACGGCTCCGGGATTGAAGCCTGCCGCGAAATCCGAGACGAGAACTCCGACGTCAAAGTTCTGATGCTCACCTCATACAGCGACGAAGAAGCAGTGATGGGCTCCATAATGGCCGGAGCGTCAGGTTATCTTCTCAAAAAGATTCGCTCCCAGGAGATTGTGGACGCCATCCGCCGTGTTGGTTCCGGCCAGTCTCTGCTGGACCCAACCGTCACCGCCAGCGTGCTGGAACGGG
>CAVODA010000004.1:0-23685 GCA_963694265.1 Dehalococcoidia bacterium | reverse complement strand
AACTAGAGAACAAGGCAACACGGGATACCACGCCTAGACACCGTTTATAAGTGACTCTTAATCAGTAGGTTCTCGGTTCGACCCCGAGGCGAGGCCTCAGAATACTGAGTACGAAAAACTTCGTGACCATTTGACCTAAAACAAAACCCCCGATTGTAATAGTCGGGGGTTCTATTATGGGCTGCAATCAGGCGATTTCGTGCCTAAGAACTGTCTGGTGGGAGTGCGAGGGAGTTGAACTCTAAACATGGCCACAAGGGACGGAGAGTTTTGATACCGCTTTACCCTTAGTCCGGAAGATCGAAACTGTAGTATGTGGTCCCAAAGGTCACGGGTCTCGCCCTTGCAGTTCCACTCGAGCTTACGAAGAGATGGTGGGAACTCTTTCAACTCCTGCTCCCATCCATTGGGAATGAACTTTTTTATCCGGCGAAACGCGGAAGACTCTCTTAATTTGGCCCCATTGCTGTTCAAATAACCGGGACCACCTTACTAGACCACCGCCACAGCCGTAACTTCTATCAACTGCTCTGGCCTGCCCATGATCTTATGCATGGCTACACCGGTGGCCGACGGAAACCGATCGCCAAAGTACTTCCGCCGCACCTCGCCCGCTTTCCGGTAATCCATCAGCCCGTTGGGGGCGACCCACTCTATGGTGTTCACAATGTCGTCCATAGAGTAACCGCCCTCTTCCATGATCCGGGCGATGTTGCTGTAAGCCTGCTCACACTGGGCGACGATGTCAAAGCCGCCAACCGTGTTCCCGGTGACGTTATCCACGGCTGCCTGACCTGATATATGAAGCATATTCCCCTTTTTCACCCCGGCGCTACGCGTAAGCCCCCCTTGGGTCGGCTCCCACTCTGGCACTCTTATCTCCTCTCGAGTGCCTCCCATTACAGCCACCATTTCTGTTTCCACGTGTCCCTCTGGCCGCAGCAGCCGGTTGACGGGGATGCTGGTGGTCGCCGGAAAGTGGTTTCCAAAGAACCCGCGGCGGACATCGTCAGTATTGGGGTATTGCAGTAGGCACTGGGGTGAGATGTAGTCCAAGCTCTTGACCACATCTTCAGGACCTGAGCCAGCGGCAGTCAGAACCTGGCCCAGAACCTCATAGGTCAGTTCAAGCTGTCTGGAGGTGTCCTGCGGGTAGTGGGTTTGACCGTCCACCTCTTCATTGCCAACAAACCCTGAGGTCCAGACAATGTCATCCACAACCACACCAGGCACAAAGGTGAGTTGGCCGTACCGATCCTTGCCAAGGCTGATTGGCTGCTTGTCGCCCCGCATGGCCACCATGCTCACTTCAATCAAGGCGTCGGGCCGCAACAGACGCTCAATGATGATGCCCGTAGCGCCGACTGGACTGTCGCCCAGGTATTCTCTGCGGATGGCGCCAGTCTGCCGGTAAAGCGGCAAAGCCGTGGCGTCGATGTAATCCACCGTTTGGACCACGTTCTGGAAGCCCATCCCAGCCGCATCTAAGGCCACAGCCAACTTCTCGTAGATAACCCTGGTCTGGTCTAGCAGGTCACCTTTGCAGACAACACGGCCCGACTCTGGGTCATATTCGCTGGCCGTCTGACCGGAGAGATAGAGAATGCCGCGGTTTTCAGCGCCCATGCAAAACGTATACCGGTTAAGGTCCAACCAAGGGAACTTGTCCGGATCTACTTCAATAATGCTTTTGGCCATCTATTTATCTATCCTCAAGTTTTCTGCCGCAATTGGAAATCGAATCAGTGCACTGGCCGGATCCACCACTCTTTCGCCGTGTTGGTTCTCAGCCCATAGCTCGCATTCAACCATGCCGCCTTCGTCTGCGGCAGATACGGCGGTAACCACGCCGTGGCAGGTCAGAGTATCGCCGGGGTAGACAATGACCCGGTTGCGAAAGGCCAACTTGCGAAGAAACGCATCCGGACCGGCCCAGTCTTGCACCAGTTGGGTCAAGAACCCGCCCAGCATTTGTCCATCCACGAACGGGGCGTCAAACCCCAGATCCCTTACGTAATCCGCGTCGTAGTGCAAACGGACAAAGTCCCAGGTGGCCGCCCCGTAGGCCATCATACGGGCCATGCCAATCTCTTTGATCAGGGGCGTCAGTTCATCACCGACCTGAATATTTCCAGAATTCCTGACTTGCGTGACCATACTAAGCCTCTGGCCGGTAGAACATGGTCTCGGTGTTCCGAGCCAGTAGTTCTTCCCGTTGGTTGTAGAAGTTTGCTTCAACCACCTGAAATATCAGCGATCCAGAACGTCCGGTGCGTTCATAAATGTCTTTGACTGTCCAGCGGGCCGTTATCACATCGTCGGAGTGGATCGGTTGGAAGAACTCATACTCGTTTCCCGCCCGCAGACCGTTCAGTTCGCCCAAAGCACCACGGCCAATCAGGCCACCACGGTCGTCCATGTCGCCGTCTATATACTGCCAGGTGTCGCAGATCAGCGTGGGCGGAGCCATGACGTCGCGCAGCCCGTGGGATTGGGCAAATTCCGGGTCGGAGTACATCGGGTTGAAGTCGCCAATGGCCAGGGCGTATTGACGAAACGCAGATCGGCCGATCTCTTCAGGGGCTTGAAATACAACCTCCTGGCCCACGGTCTTTTTCAGTGTATCGAGAAGGTCAGACACGGTTTTCCTCTCTGATGGGTGAGTGTTCTGGGGGATTATAGATTAATTCCCGTTTTTGTTGCCGTGTTCTTAAACTGATGTACACCCTTATCACTAGAATTTCCCAATTACTTTAAAAAACGTCCCGGTGTGTATGCCGGAGTGGTTGCAGAAGCATAAAAGCAGAACGGACCTACCAACATCAGCGATTAAAGGGGATGCGAATTTATTGACGGTAGGTCTGGCCGTGGCTATGCTGGCAGGAATTCTGCTGGCAGCTTTGATTTGGATGAGCCGGTAGACGAGCTGGCCGTTGTCGAACCGCCCGGTGTGCAACTAAATCCAACGCCAGGCATCATATAGTCGCTAGGCAAATCCAGCGGCCTGCCTTCCTCTAAGCCGTGTCCTTTCATCCAAGAGAAACGGGCCAAGAGGAACGCAGTACAAGGAATGACCATGGGCGAAAAGCTACAACAGGGAGATCGTCTCCCCAAGCTCACCCTCAAGCTTCTGGAAGGCGGCACGATAACCCTGCCAGACGATGCACCCACCAGATACACAGCCCTGTTATTTTACCGGGGCCATTGGTGACCCTACTGCAAACGGCAGTTAGCCGAATGGGAAGCAAACAGAGCTGAATTAGAAGCTCTGGGCACAACGATTATCGCTGTCAGTGTCGACAACGAAGAACAGGCACGGTGGGATGATTTCAAAATCACCATGGCCTACGGAGCCACCAAAGAAGACGGCGATCTAATCGGGGCGTGGTGGTCTGAAGACCGTGGTGGATACATACAACCGGCCGAATTTTTATTGGGCCGCGGCGGCGTGGTGCTTGGCGCCATGTATGCCTCCGGACCCGTGGGCCGTATGGTGGCTGATGAGGCGGTACGCCTGATCACCAACCGCGAGAACCGCCGCCGTCAAGAAGAGGGCGAAGCCCACTAGCCCCATCGATTACAACTTGCGGCAGTCACGCATTAACCAAGAAACATTTGGGGGAGAGCCATGAGTAACAAACAGGTGGTAGACCTGATGGAGCATGTATGGCGTTCCATAGAATCTTTGTGCTCTCCATTTAATGAAGTCCAGTGGAAGACGGCCACAGACTGTCCTGGTTGGTCGGTCCAAGACCAGATATCTCATCTGGTCGGCGCTGAATCCGATATTCTAGGCAACCCCCGCCCCAACCACACGCCTCAAGATACCTCCCACGTAAAGAATGATGTTGGCGAGTCCAACGAAGTTGTTGTCGACTTTCGTCGCTCGTGGACCGGCCTCGAGGTTTTGGAAGAGTTCCGGGTTCTGACTGAACTACGCATGGAATTCTTAAATAGTCTGACCGATGATGGGTTTGCCGCCGAGACCCAGACTCCACTGGGGCCAGGCACCATAACCGATCACCTCCGCATCCGAATCATGGACGCCTGGGTTCACGAGCAAGACATCCGACGGGCGCTGAACATCCCAGGTGAACTGGACGGGCCTGTAGCCGCCCACTCAGTGGGCCGGTTCGCCAACGCCATGCCATTTGTGGTCGCCAGGAAAGCCCAAGCCCCGGACGGCTCCACTGTGGTCTTCAACGTCACTGGTCCCGCCGGCCGAGTGGTCTCAGTGGTTACCGACGGACGCCGTGGCAGCGAGATGGATTCAGAACCAGAGTCTCCCACAGTCAGAATTACCTCTGATGTCGAAACCTTTGCCTGCCTGGCATGTGGTCGATGGGACCCTGCTGAAGCGCTGTCTTCCGGCAAGATCACCCTCTCCGGCAACGCAGACCTGGGCGAAACCATTGTCCATCAGATGAATATCATGATCTGATGGTTATTCCTGGTTTAGAAAATCCAGGACGAACTTGCTCATGGGTTCTTTGTCGTAGCCGGTGTTCATCAAGATCACGTTGCGGTTTCGGTCGCCTTGGAAGAATCGTTCGTAGAGTATCTGCCTGGAGCCGAAGGCACTGCAGCAGGTGTCCCAGGCCAGTCTAAATAGCCGAACCCGGTCTTTAGCCGAAGAGGAGTCAGTCTCCAAGTAACGGTCTATGTCATCAGCTATTGGCCCGTTGAAATCCTCTTCTGTCGGCAGAGCCATCAGACTGCTGGAGCCCAGCAGATGAAGTATCTCGCCCATGCGCGGGTACATCTTGATGAACTGTTGGCGGGCGACCATCAACGGGATATCCACCGGACACATCACACCCCATTCGTCCAGTTCGGCATCTACTTCCGCGGCCCGCAAAAGAGCTTTCGTTATCTCAAGATTCTCGATAATCTCTGCCATCATGCCGTGAACCTGAGGCAGCTCGGAAGAACCCAGTGTCTGCACCATCAGGTTGGCCAGTCCCAGGATGAACTCACACTTCACGACATTCTTGGTTACTACCTGATGACCAGAGTGCAGGTACTGGTGCGTGGTCAGCGACATGTTATTGCACATGTCCACATCACCGTACAGGAACACCCGCTCCCAGGGAACCAATACGTTATCGAAGAAGGCCAGGGCATCCATCTCCTCAAAACGCGAGCCTAGCGGATGGTCGAAGCTGGAACGCTGCAGATCAAACGACTCTCGGCACTGGAACTTCAGGCCAGGGGCGTCGCACGGCAGGGCAAAGGCAAATGAGGTTCGGCCCGGCGCTCCGGTGGGCAGCCGGTGGGAGCGGGCCGGGTAGACGGCAATCTCATCAGCGATGGGCAGCGTGGCCAAAACCCTAGCCCCGTGAACGACGATTCCTTCATCGGTCTCCTTGACCACTGACAGGGCCACATCCAGCGAATCGTCCAGCGCCGTGGCCGCTCCAGAGCGGTTGCGCTGAATATTGACCAGGGTGTGGGTGAGCACCAGGTCCTTCTCTCGGACCATCTCGTAGTAATCCTGAATGTTCTTCTTAAACTCCGGGCGGTTCTGGCCAAAGTATTTACCCGCCGCCGCCATGGACATCAGGCTCACATTCAAGAAGTCCGGCGTCCGACCCATCATCCCACAGGTGATCTTGGCCCAGTTCCGCATCATCAGATGACGGCGGTCCAAATCCTCGTGGGTCTTTGGAGTCAAAAACGACAGGCCCACCTGATCTCCGGTAGTCGGCGACTCGTAAGTCATGTCTTTGCCAACTTCCGGGTCGTGTTGCAGGTCATACAGTCGGCCCAACGTCTTAATCCCGCCCATCAGCCCTGGCTGGGTGGTAGGGTCTTTTACCTGTTTGCCAGACATATATAGAGTGGGTGGCCGTTCCTTGAGTCCATCTATGTACTGCTTACCCGTTCTGGCTGGCATCAGCTTTCCTCCTGACATTTTACACCCGCCTAGCGGTTTACACTCGGCTGACGGTTTACACCCGATTAAATTTTCTATGCATTCCCATGAATTCCTCGATTTTGTTAGCCGACATTTTGCGTCAATCTACACGGTTTTACTAGAGGCAATGATTCTCGGTTTAGCTGAGGCCGTCGAGGCTACATAGCGGAGACCGGGGTAAAGAGCACCGCCAGGCTAATTGACAGCATTAAGCGTTTCCCCTAGTGTGGGCACACAATCCGGCCAGGCCGCACCCAGTTAACGGCTTGCAGTCGGCTTTTTCAGGAGGCTTTGAAACATGTCCCTTCCTCCGCATCGAGTTGATTACAGCCCGATCATAGAGCGCCCACCCATCAAATGGCCCAATGGCGAAAGGGTGGCTTTGTGGATCGCTCCCAACGTGGAACACTACGAATATATGCCCATCAAGTACGGCCCCCGTGACCCGTGGCCGCGCACCCCGTATCCAGACGTCCAACAGTATTCCTACCGTGACTACGGCAACCGCGTAGGGTTCTGGCGGATGCTGGAGGTTCTAGACCAGTACAAGATACGTAGCTGCGTGTCGCTGAACCTGGCCGTGCTGGAACACTTCCCAGAGATTCGTGATGCCATGGTGGACCGCGATTGGGATTACATGACTCACGGAATCTATAACACCCGCTACCTCTATGCTTACACAGAAGCAGAAGAGCGGGAGTTCTACCGTGACAACATTGAGACGGTACTGAAACATACCGGCAAGAAATTAAATGGGATGCTTGGCCCTGCCATTTCCGGCACCGTCCGCACCCCGGACCTGATGGCCGAGGCGGGCCTGACCTACCACACCGACTGGATGCACGACGACCAGCCCGTGCCGATCAATGTGGAGTCGGGCAAGCTAATCTCAGTTCCCTATTCCATTGAACTGAACGACTCGCCGCTGTTCCGGGTGAACTACGAAGCGGATTATTTTGCAGAAATCTGCAAACGTCAGTTCGACCAACTCTATAAAGAGGGCGCCGAGAGCGGCCAGGTCATGTGTATTGCCCTGCATCCGTTCCTGATTGGCCAGCCCAACCGTATCAAATACCTGGACGACATCCTTAGCCACATAACCGGCCACGATGACGTCTGGATGACCACGGCTGACGATATCACCGAATACTACATCAAGAATTACTACGACCAGGCCGTAGAAAACGCCCAAAAGTACAAGATTTAGGGACTTACGGACGACCTCAGCCAACAAGCTTACCCAAGAAACCAGGGTTGCTTACCGCTCATCCTGAGCTCCGACCGAGGTCGAGAGTCGAGATTTATCAGGCCTTTCGAAGGACCCAATCGCAGCAATACCAGCCTCTATTTAGGAGACTTGCCAAATGGCATCTGAACGACGAGAAGGGATGGACCATCCGCACCACGCTTGGTCCCCCATAACCACTCGGGGCAAACTTAGCTGGCCCAACAATGCCAAGATTGCCCTCTGCGTGATAATCACCCTGGAACATACTGAATGGGAGCAGCCGGAAGGCAGCTATAGCGCGGACCAAGCCGGCGGACTAGGCGTGAGACCGTTCCCAGACTACCCACGCTTCTCCCACCGGGAGTACGGCCATCGCGTCGGCATCTTCCGTGTGTTGGACACTCTGGAACGCCTGGGCATCAAGTCCACGGTCGCCATGGACACCCAAACCGCTGAGGGCTACCCATTTTTGGTGAAACACTGCCAGGAGCGTGGCTGCGAAATCATCGCCCATGGTGTCTCCGGCTCCCAGATGATCACTAGCAACATGTCTGTGGAAGAAGAAACGGTGTTCATCCGGTCCTCAAGGGACAAGATGCAGGCGGCCACCGGCAGTATTCCCAGAGGTTGGCACGGGACCGACTATGGGGAGTCGAATCGGACTCCAGACCTGCTACGGCAGGCTGGCTTTGATTACGTGACCGACTGGGTAAATGACGAACAACCCTACCCCATGAGGGACGGCTTAACCGCCCTGCCGACGATGCTGGAAATGGATGACCTGTTCACCTTATCGCAGCGCCGGGTGACCATTGACCGGTTCGCCCAATCAATAACAGACGCATTTGACACGATGTACCGGGAAGCAGACACCTCCGGGCGTTTGCTCACAATGAACCTGCACCCTTGGTTGATCGGACAGCCCTTCCGCATCGGCTATCTTGAAGAGGCGCTCGGCCACATAATGGGTCACGAAGGCGTTTGGGCAGCCGCCGGTTCAGAGATTGTGGACTGGTTCCACGAGAATCCGCCAGCCTAAGACTGCTGTAGGACTCTCAATAGGGCCTCGCAACGCCCAACCCAGGTTAAATATAAAATACGGTAAAACTATCCAAATAAACCGGGATAATCAGGCCATGATTATCCCGGTACAGTGAGTCGGCTCTCACGCGTCGCCATAGCTAAAATCTCTTGACACCAAAATTTAGTTGTGATAATTTTCACCTGACCTTTAAGTAAAGGTGATTTTACGCACACTCCCACGAATGGGACTGTGCGTAAAAATGGTGATTTGAAACAACCAACGAGAATCCATGTTCGAAGACCCTAAAGCACTAACGAGCACTGACTGGCAAAACATCCACATGTTCCTGCAATGGTTCTGGATTTACCTCCCCATTGTCCTAACATTTGGTGTCACACTGCTCACTGCCCACGCACTGATTCCCTCGTTGATCATCACCGGCCACCTACCGGAGTCGGCTCACAAAGTACGTGTTCCTATGACAGGGTTCGCCGCTCTTGTTTTTGTCGCCGGTGTGGTTATCTTGGTTCTTATGATTAATGCTCAGTTGGATGTACAGAACATTTGGCCCAGAGTTTTTATCTAACCCAGTGCGTACAGCCGATTACTCATTTCCAATGACGAACAACACTTCAAAGAAAACAATGAACGGAACAACTAACTAGATGATGCCAAGTCGGAAAATGCTGCCGCTAATGGTTGCCGGTGGCGTTGTAACTGTAATCATGGGATTTGTCCTGGTTGTTCTTCTGATCTCCTGGTTCTCTAACCCGCCATTTGGGCTGGGTAATGCCCCGCCTCAACCAATCGCTTTCCCTCATACCGTCCACGTGGCCGAGAACAACATACAATGTGAGTTCTGTCACCGGAATGTAACCAAGGGCGAGGCCGCCACCGTTCCTGCGGTTGAGACCTGTCTCTTCTGCCATAAAGACATTGATGGTGCCACGACCACTGCCCAGGTAGAGATTGATAAAGTACGAACTGCCTTTGAAACTGATACACCTATCAACTGGGAACGGGTTCACCGTCTTCCAGATCATGTCCGCTTCATCCATGAAGCCCATATCAGATACTTCACCGACGACGAGATTCCGGTTAAGTACGGAATCAACGGCGAAGAAATAACCGAGACTCTAGATGTCGCCTTGACCTGCACTATCTGTCACGGCGACGTTGGCAATAAAACAGAAGTTCAACCCAAAACCGGCCAGTCTCTGAAGATGGGAACCTGCCTGGATTGTCACAAGGTCAACAACGTTCCTACAGACTGTACGATTTGTCACAAGTAATGGATTGCAAGGTCAATAGGTAGATGAAACTAACCCGGCGAAATTTTCTAGCTTGGGCTGGCCTAGGCGCGGTGGGAGCCGTTGCCTGTGAGGGCTTTGGCATTCGACATGGGGAACTGGATATCCAGAGCTCCGTGCAGTTGCCAGAGGATCTAGTCCGGGGAAACGATAACTGGTACGCCAGCCTCTGTCGGACCTGTCCCTCCTGCGAGGGTATCGTCATTCGGGTCATGGAAGGCCGCGCCAAGATGATTCAAGGCAACCCCTTCTATCCGACCAACCAGGGCAAGATTCACGCCAGATGTGAATCAGGTCTACAGGCTCTTTATCACCCAGATCGTATCTCTTCGCCCATGCGCCGAACCGGTTCTCGCGCATCTGCGGAGTTCTCAGCCATCTCATGGCAGCCAAACGGCATGAATACCCTACGTACTGCTTTACAAGAGCGTGGTCGGGCGTCGGTCATGATTACTGAGCCGCTACGTGGGCATATGGCCCTCTTGGCGGACCGGTTCAGTTCTGCTATTGGCGGCGAGCACTTGGGCTTTGAAGCGATCGACAACAACACCTACCGGGCAGCAGTTAAGAATGTCTTCGGACAGGACTCGTTGCCCGACTTTGACCTCGATAACGCCGCTTTCATATTGTCCTTCGGCGCGGACTTCCTCTCTACCTGGGTCTCACCTACCCGTTACCTACGGGGATACGGTGAATTCCGGCAGGGTGAAAACCGCAACCGAGGCATGTTCTATCAGATAGACTCCCGGTTCTCCATGACCGCCGCCGCCGCAGACAAATGGCTGCCCGTGCGGCCTGGTTGGGAAGGTTACTTGGCCTTGAGTTTGGCCCAGGTGATTATTGACGAGAATTTGGCTGCTCCCGGAGTAAACGTTGCCTCCCTGACCGGCGGTGACGACCAAGCACTGAATAACTTCCGGCCCGAGACAGTAGCTCCCATGGCTGGACTAACCCCAGAAATGACCGGCGGCGACCCGGTTGAGTTCCTCAAGAACTTGGCCCGCAGTTTCGCAGCCAGCCGACCCAGCATTGCCATTGGCGGCGGTTCAGCCGGTGCCTCCAGCAACGGGCTCTTTAACTTAGAAGCCATCTACGCGCTCAATTTCCTGGTTGGCAGCGTAGGCGAAGAAGGCGGAGTAAAGTTCAATCCTGGTAGCCCTTGGGACAATGTTCCTTCCACCAGCAACGTGGGCAATCTGGAAGACTGGACTCGAATAACTGAACAGATTCGCAGTGGACAGACGAAACTGTTGCTGCTTCACGGTACAGACCCAATCCATGGTCTGCCAGACTCCCTGCAACTTCGAGATGCCATCATTCAGGCTGAAGACCTCATGGTCATCAGTTTCTCGCCCTTCTTGGACGATACCAGCGCTCTAGCCGACCTGATCCTCCCAGACCGAGTTTCTCTGGAGGACTGGGGCGACGACATCACTGAACCGGGCCCTGGCTATCAGATGATTGGATTCCAGCAGCCAGTGGTAAACCCGCTGGGTGACCTAGATCCGCTCAGCTTCCCAGATGTTCTACTGACCATGGCACAGGAGCTCGGCAAAGAGTCCCAGTTGCCTTGGGCCAACTTCAAGAGCATGCTCCGGGAAGGTTCAGACGCTCTGTTTGAGTTGAACCGTGGCTCCATAGAAGCCTCCACCGCTGAGGAGTTCTGGAACAACCTGCTGAAACGCGGCGGTTGGTGGGATGAACAGTCCACCGGACCAAAGTCGGTCCAGCCCCCTGCTGGTCTATTAAAGACCATTGCAGGCAAGGCTTCAAACCCAGATTTCTCTGGAATCGGCATGGACGCCAACTCCTTCTACCTGGTTCCCTTTGCCCATAACACACTGCTAGACGGATACAACGGGCATTTGCCGTGGCTACAGGCCGCGCCGGATCCACTGTCCACTGTTACCTGGCAGACCTGGGTGGAATTGAACGACAAGACCGCCGAACAGTTGGATGTAAGAGAAGGGGATATCCTACGAATTGAATCTTCCAAAGACTCCATCAGGGCTGTGGTCTACCCCACTCCGGCAGCGCCGCCCGACGTTATCAGCGTTCCCTTTGGACAGGGCCGCCAATACGGTTCGGATTACGCAACTGACCGGTCGGGCAAAGAAAGTTCTAACGTGATGGACGTTTTGGAGACTACTCAGGTAAAGGACACAGGCTCACTAGCCTGGGCCGGAACCAGGGTCAGAGTTTCTAAAACTGGAGAGAGCATCAGCATCTCCAAGTTGGAAGGCGATGTCAGGGCTGTTGAAATTGGCCTGACACCCGCTGAAGAAATCATCAAGACCATTGCCCCAGAGAACGCCTAACAGCGTCCGCTGGGTTAACACTAGACCGATAACCAAGAAGAGTAGATAAACAAGGTTAATCAATGGTAACTAAACGAGCAGAACATAAATGGGGAATGGTAGTAGACCTGGACCGGTGTACCGGTTGTCAGGCCTGTGTTGTCGCTTGTCAAGCAGAGAACAACATCCCCATCAACACCAAGGATTATTTCCAACAACGACGGGCCTACGAATGGATCCGTATTGAACGTTACTGGGAAGGTGAATTCCCGAACGTTAAAGCCAGATTCATTCCCATCTTGTGTCAACATTGTGAAAACGCTCCCTGTGAGCCAGTTTGTCCGGTTTTCGCCACCTACCACAACGACGAGGGTCTGAACGTCCAGGTTTATAACCGCTGCATTGGCACCCGGTATTGTTCCGTGAACTGCCCTTACAGCGTTCGAATGTTCAACTACTGGCAGCCCAATTGGCCGGAACGATTCCGTAACCAATTGAACCCAGATGTGACCGTTCGTACCCGTGGAATCATGGAAAAGTGCACGTTCTGCGTGCAACGTCTCCGTCGCGGCGAGGTCAACGTAGAACGGCGCGGCCTGGAGCCTCTGACCGGTGAACGTATCACTGGCGAAAAGAAGCTCAACTACCGTCAAATGAAAGAGGGCAACTATCTGCCCGCCTGTGTCCAGTCTTGCCCGACCAATGCGCTGCAATTCGCCGACCAGTACGACGAGACCGGTCCCATAAAAGAAACCTTTGATGAGGCCAACGAGCAGATTGAAATCCGCCATGGCGGCGGACACGTTGACGAGAGTCACACTCGAGTTTACCGGTTGTTTGAAGAAATCGGCACCAAGCCGAATGTGATTTACCTGAAAAAAGTTGACGCATTCCCGTTGGAAAAGGCCTAGATAAATGGCGGCTACCGAAGCTAAAGGTCATGGCCAGCACGCAGGCATGTGGGTATACCCAGATGCTGCGACCCTAAGCCAAGACGTATCTGAAAAATCTAAGACCACCTCCAGTGCATTTAAAATGGCCCTGGTGGTGACCGGTATCCTGTTCGTCCTGGCCATAATTGGCTTCGTTGTTCGGGCAGCCGATGACGGGTTTGATGAAATTGGCCCGTGGGGTTACTACAACGCCGTCTTCTCCATGATCTTCATGGTTACCAGCGGTGCTCCTCTGGCTGCCTGTGCATTCCGATTCACCAAGAGCCACTGGCGTCGACCCCTATCAAGGGTCGCAGAACTGTTCTCTATCGTGGGTATACTTAACTTGCTCATGTTCATCCCCATGATGATTTTCCTCCCGTCTCTGGACAACCCAGCGGGGGTGGTTGAAGGTCAGATGGAACTCCGTCGGTCCATTTGGTTTGAGGGTCCTATTGGAGCGCCTCTAGCCTGGGATTTTGTCGGCGTAGCATTCTTAGTAATTACAGCAATGGCGATCCTCTGGACCTCCGCCGTGGCAGACATGGCTGAATCACGGAGCACTGCCACTGGGTTCAAGGGCTGGCTCTACCGGAGGCTGTCCGGTGGCTGGTACGGCACCAAACGACAATGGAACGTTCAGAAGGCTGGCCTGGCATTGCTAGGCGCTTTCTACTTCATGACTGTTGTCTTCATGCACTTCGTATTCAGTTCTGATTACGCTCAGAGTTTGATACCCGGATGGAAAGACTCCATATTCCCGGTGATCTACACGGTAACCAGTTTCCAGGTGTCCTTGGGTGCCATCCTAGTTGCGCTGTTCGTACTGCGACGCTGGGGCGGCTACGAAGGCTACATCGGCAAGTCGACCTTCTGGTCGGCCAGCAAGGTGTTGCTGGGAATTACCTTGCTCTGGATTTACCACATGTTCGCGTTCTTCATCACCTTCTGGTACGGCCGGTTGGAGATTGAACAGAACATCATCCAGTATTTGATTACTGACACTTACTCGATAATATTCATCCTGAACGCGCTGTTCAGTTTTGTACTACCGTTTGCGGTTCTGGTTTGGAATCCGGTACGCCGTACTGACTGGGGTCCAGCATTGGCTGGTCTACTGGTGGTGATTGGCGGGCTTTTATTCAATATCCGGATATTCGTAGCGTCAGCCAACGCTGCACCCGGTGAAAAACTATACGCATTCTTCATGGAGCACGTACCGGCGCCGGTTTACCCCGACGTCTGGGACGTATTCATGGTGGTAGGCGGGCTTGGCGGAGCCGTGTTCATATACCTGCTATCAACCAGGATTTTGCCGGTTCTCTCCCTTTGGGAAGTGAAAGAAGGCACCTTGTACCAGAAATGGGGCAAGCTATTCCGAGGCGAATATCAAATCTTGGGTAAGCCTGAATAAACAGGTCCCAATTTAGACATAACTCATGGATGACGAAGCCCGGCATTCAACCGGACAAGACGCGCCCGGACACTACACAGGTAAACCGTTCAACGGAGCATCATGCAGGAAGGCAAACCACTAAAATCTAAGCAGATCAACAGGGAACTGCTCTTAACGATTCTCAATTCGCCGAAGTGGTTCTTTACGACGATATCGTTGCTTGGCATGATTGTTCTCTTCGCCATGGGCGCTGCTGGCATTATGATCAACCAAGGCTTTGGCGTCACCGGCCTGAACCGCCCAGTGATGTGGGGTTTCTTCATCACCAACTTCGTGTTCTGGATCGGTATCAGTCATGCAGGCGTGATGCTCTCAGCCATTCTGCGCCTATCCAAGGCAGAGTGGCGACGTCCCGCAACTAGGGCTGCAGAGATTCTCACTGTCTTCTCTCTGATGACGGCCATGACAATGCCCTTGATTCACACCGGTCGACCGTGGCGCACGGTTTACTGGATTTACACCCTTCCGTTTGTGCCATATGACTATGCTCGCGGCATCTGGCCCAACGTCCGGACTCCTTTGGTCTGGGATCCCAGTGCTGTTTACACGTACCTAACATCAAGCATCCTCTTCGTTTTGGTTGCTCTGATTCCTGACTTCGCAGTACTGCGTGACCGTACCACTGGTATTAGTCACCGAATCTACGGCATGCTGGCTATGGGCTGGCAAGGTAACCCCAGGCAATGGAAGCTGCAGGTTATCGCCGGCGTACTGCTCTCAGCACTGATTCTGCCGGTTTTCGTATCCGTACACAGCATTGTGTCCTGGGACTTCGGAATGGCGGTCTCGGTTAAGTCTTGGCACTCAACAATTTTCGCCCCTTACTTCGTGGTGGGCGCGGTCCACTCCGGAGTGTCTGCGGTAGCCTTTGTACTTATTCTTTTGCGCTACGTTTACGGATGGCAGAACTATATCCGTCACGAGCACATTGACGCGCTTGCTCGTCTCCTAGTAGTAGTGGCCACTGGTTGGTTCTACTTCCTGGTGATGGAAATCGTGTTCGGCTTCTACGGCCGGGAGGCAGACGAGATCGCGGTTAGGCACTTCCAGTTCATGGTCAGTCCATGGAATATATGGATGATGATCTTCGTTGGAGTAACGTACTTCCTACCGGTGGGTATCTGGCTGAGCCGCTCTGCTCGTAGAAACCTCTGGATTATGTCGTTCGCTTGTATCTCAGTGAACATCGGTATGTGGCTGGAACGCTTCTTGATTATCGTACCTGGCTTGGCCCGCAAACAATTGCTTACCTTTGACTGGTACACCTACACCCCTAGTGCAATCGAATGGATTATTGTTGGCGGAACCTTCGCCATGGTAACCATGCTTATGCTGATAGTCGCCAGAGTCGTTCCGCTAATACCGCTCTACGACATCAAAGAGGGCGAAATATTAAGAACGGAAATAAAGATTGGCCGGGTCACTGTCCCTGCCGTCTTCAGAGAAGACTAGGTCCCTGGCCTGGCCGTCTTCAGAGAAGACGAGGTCTCTGACTGGAAACGGCACCATTGTTAAATAGTAGGCATCTCGAGGAAACAGAATGGCTAAATTACCGATATTAGGGTTGTTCGAAAGCGCCGATCACGCCGCCGATGCGGGTGATGCTCTAAAGGCTGCTGGCGTTCCAATGACCGACTACGATTTTCTAACGGACGCTCCCTACCCTGAGGGAGCATTCGGTGAGCGAGAAGAGAGCCATCGTCTCTACATTTTCCCCTTTGTTGGTGCCTTGATTGGTATGACAGTGGGAATCATGCTCACTGCTATGACTCAGATGGCCTACCCGTTGGCACAGGGTGGAAAACCGATTCTGTCCATGCCTCCCATGGCTGTGGTGACTTACGAGAGTACAATGCTCACGGCGATTGTCTTCACAATCATCGGCATCCTGTTTGAATCCAGGCTGCCCGCGTTCAAACAGGGCCTATACGACACTCGTATCACTGAAGGTTACATTGGTGTCTTGGTCAACGTGGACGAAGATCAGCTAACCCAAACACAAACTCTGCTCACGCAGGCCGGAGCTATTGATGTAGTCCGCAAGGACGGAGGCTCGGGGGCTTAATGATTAACCGGGTCACTTCACATTCCACTTCGCTTAGCTCCGATCAGGTTCAAACGGATCAGCCTAAGGCGGGACGTAGCAAGCGTAAATTCAAAGGTTGGTTCATCGGAATAGCCACGCTTTTTGGTATCTTGTTCGTTGGCTGTAGCCAGGGTACTTATCCAGTGGATATCTTCTATGAACAGCACTACCAACAGTCTTTTAAATCCCATGAACCGCCCCGTTTGCTCGGTGTGGCTGATGCAGTAGCGTTCTATCCGCCCCCTGCTTCGACTGTGACCAACACCGGATCTGAACTCTACCTGGTCAACTGCCAAATGTGCCACGGTGCCGATGCCAAGGGCACTGGACCAGTCTTGGCCAAGATCACCGGGACCTACGGATACACACCTATCGTACCCCCGGACATCACCGACCGGCCCGTGGCGTTCATCTCTTCCAGGCTGGAAGCCGAGAGTAGGCCTCTTGGCCCAACCTCGGTCATGCCACCCTTTGGCAAACTATTGAACGAGACGGAACGCTTCGCCATCGCTGAATACGTAGGGTCGCTCCCAAAGTAAACTTAATAAGCAAACTAACCTAGCAAATAACCCAGGACGTATTGGGGCTGCGTTTCCGGTTTTGGTTGATATATGAGACGTTCGACTCTAATCCCCTATACCCATATTGCGGCCAGGTCTATTCCCAGAGCCATCTTGTTATTGCTGGTCGTCTTCGCGCTTTTCTCCGCTTTGACCATCGCCCAGAATGACACCCTGCACGCCCAAACGCCAGAACCCAACCTACCGGAAAGGTATCCTCCTGAAGGGTCATTCAGCGAAAGCCAAGCCCAGGGCATAGACCGGATGATTATGTGTCCGGTCTGCCCCGCCGAGACCATTGACCAAGCCCAGGTAGAAATCTCTTTCCAAATGCGCCAAATCGTGCGTGATATGCTGTCCAAGGGCAGCGACCGAGACGAGATTCTTGATTTCTTTGTTGAGCGTTACGGCAAAGATATCCTGGCCGCACCGCCAAAATCAGGTGCCAACCTGGTGGCCTGGTTGATGCCAGTTGGCGGAGTTATCGCCGGACTTATAGCCGTGTACTTAATCCTCCGTTCCATGGCCCGGCGCGGGTCTGCGCCAATCACCGCCCAGCCGGTTACAGACGCGGGTCTGATACCCTATTTGCAGTTGGTTGACCGTCACTTGGACCTGAACAGAAACGCGGCGCAGTTGGGCAGTAAGTCCAATCCAACCAGCTCTTCCGTATATCCACCCGGAGATGCACTCGGGGATTCACCCAATACCGAGGAATCCAAACATAATTCTGAACAAGGAGAACAAGGCAGATAGATGGCTGAACTAGGCACGATAAGCCTTTGGATAGCTCTGGCTCTGGCAGCCTACTCCACCGTTGGCTCGGTGGCCGGTAAACTGCGTCAGTCGCCAGCTCTGGTGGAAAGCTCTCAGTCAGCCGTGTACGCAGCCGGTCTGGTCTTGCTCGTTGCCACCTTCAGCCTAGTCATCGCCTTCATCAGCCGAGACTTTGAAATTGCTTACGTAGCGGCCCACAGCGACCTGGCAATGGCCAACCGGTTCACCTGGGTGGCCTTCTACGCCGGCAACGAGGGATCGCTACTCTACATTGGAACTGTCTTGGCAATCATGTCCAGCATCGCGGTTTGGCGATCGCCAGAAAAGTTCAAAGACGCTCTGCCCTACACAACGGCAGTTTTGATGCTGACTCTGACTTTCTTCCTGGCCGTGACCGCGATAATGGCCAACCCCTTCGACAAACTCCCGTTTGTGCCATTAGACGGAGAGGGCATCAACCCGCTACTGACCCATTTTGGCATGTTCTTCCATCCTCCGGCGTTGATGGCCGGGTTAATCGGCATCACCATACCGTTTGCCTTTGCCATGGGTTCATTGCTGGCCGGGAATACCGGGGACGAATGGGTGGACGCCGGGCGAGTTTGGGGCCTCATCTCCTGGGTATTACTGGCCGCGGGTCTGCTCCTGGGTTCGTGGTGGGCTTACACTATCCTGGGCTGGGGCGGTTTCTGGTTCTGGGACCCCGTTGAAAACGCAGCCTTCATGCCTTGGCTAGGCGTCACCGCCTTTATCCATTCCATCATGGTGCAGAAGCGCCGGGGCATGTTCCGCATGTGGAACATAGTGCTGATCAACGTGGCCTTTGGCTTGGCGCTCTACGGTATGTTCATGAACCGAGGCGGCTCGGTGCCGTCGGTCCACTCCTTTGGGTCATCATCGTTGGGCTGGATATTCCTGACGTTTATGGCCGTTGGCGTAATTGTGCCCTTCCTCATCTTCATCTGGCGGTACCCGCTATTGAAGAGCGCCCGAAACTTGGACTCCATGCTTTCCCGGGAGGCAGCGTTCCTAGTGAACAATATGCTGCTCTTGGCGATAGCCTTTGTAACCCTATGGGGCACGGTCTACCCGCTGTTATCACGGTTGACCAATGACGAAGAAATTACGGTGGCCCGACCGTTCTACGACCAGGTTAACGGGCCGCTGATGCTGGCCCTGGTCTTCTTGATGGGGGTTGGTCCGCTGATACCGTGGCGCAAAGCCGGAATGGCCAGCGTCAGAAAGACCCTGCTGCCACCGATCATTGGCGGGCTGGCCACCGTGGGCATCCTGGCCGCATTGGGACTGCACAAGGAATACGCCCTAATCGGGTTTGGTCTCGCGACTTTCGTGACCACCGGGATTCTATTGGAATGGTATCGGGGGACTCGTTCTCGTCACCGTAGCTCGGGAGAGAATTACATCACGGCTTTCCTAAATCTGATCATGGCCAACCGGCCCCGTTACGGAGGCTACATCGTCCACTTATCAGTGGTAATGGTGACCTTGGGCATCGTAGGAACATCGTTCTTCAGCACCCAAAAAGATATCGTATTGAGCCCCGGTGAATCCGTGGTGGTCGATAACTACGAATTTGTCTTTCTAGGTAGCGTAGAAACGCCCAAGGGCAACCGCACTGAGTTCACCTCCACCGTCCAGATTTTCCGCGACGGCAAGCTACTGGAGACCGTCCGTCCCAAACGGGATTTCTATCCCAGTTTCAACATGGCTGCGACCAACGCAGCCATCCGGTCCACTCCCGTCGAAGACGTGTACATCGTGCCCAGCGAGAACTTGCCAGATGGCAGCGTGGGATTCCGAATCCTGATTAACCCGCTCATCTGGTGGATGTGGGTGGCCGGGCCAGTGATGTTAGTCGGCACGGTGGTTGCTCTGTGGCCGCAGCGAGTCCGTGCTCCCGACCCGGTGCCGAGCCCTAGCCGGTTTTCGTCTGGAACCCGGCCAACGGTCGTCTAGTGGGTTTGCCTCCCCTGGTAAACTGAGTTTATGGACGCAGAAACAGTCATATCCATTTCTTTTGGCGCAATACTGGCCGTCTTCAGCTTTGCCGTGGTCAGTTACGCGTTTCTGCGTGACCGCGAGCCGCTGGCCGCCGTTGGCTCGGTCCCGGTCGAGTCTGACGACCAAGCACTGGCCGACATTTTCGACGCCATGAACACCCTGGATTTGGAATTCCAACTTGGCCGCATGCCGCATGGACAGTTCCAGGAGCAATTCCAGGCGTATCGGATCCAGGCGGCCACAGTCCTGAGAGACCAGCTTGTGGCCGGGCGTGGTGATCCCGCCTGGGTGCTGGAGCAAGAGATACTCTTGGCCAGGGGCGAACGAGAAAACGCCGATGGCCGAATTGTTGCCTGCCCTGACTGCAGCGCCGCAGTGCTGGCGGGCGCATCTGAGTGCCCCAATTGCGGGGCAATTATGGTGTCCCAATAGTGAGGTCCAAACTAGGTTTATTGATGGTCCTGGCTGTGACCTTGACTCTCTTCCCCTTTGGCGGCCCGGCTATCTTGGCCCAGGAGGCCACCACTGTCAGAGGTCAGGTGATCAACGGCACTGCGGACGCAGAGATACCGGAAGCCCTCAGCGTACTGATGCTGATAACCGGAGCCGACGGCCGTCTCGCCGGCACCGGACAGGCCAACGCCGATTCTGATGGCGATTTCGTGTTTGAAAACGTCCAGGTTGAAGACGGCAGCACCTACACGGTCAGTGTTGACCACCTGGGTGTCTTTTACGGCACGTCTCTCACCCACGACAACCTGGCTGAAGAACTAACGCTCACCGTCTACGAGACCACCCGCGATGCCTCGGTGATTCACGTGGAACGGCAGGTGATGGTCATTGCCGCGGTGGACAAAGATAACCAATCGGTCAGCGCTATAGAGTTTGTCCGCCTCGTTAACCCGTCAGACCGGACGTTGCTGCCCGATCTTACGAACCTGGAACAAATCAGCTTTTTGCGGTTTGCTCTGCCGCCAAACCCAGCCGAATTAAATGTCCAATCTGACCTTCCCGGTGGAGACATAGTGTCCATTGGCACCGGGTTTGCTCTAACATCGCCCGTGGTGCCGGGCGCCCATAGCATCGACTTTTCCTACGTGTTCCCGTATGAGGAAGATACTGTCTCCTATCGGCAGAGCCTCGTGCAGGGTGCCGGTATCTTCCAAGTTCTGATGCCGGAAACATTTCCGGACATGGCAGTCTCCAATCTCACTAGTGTTGACCCGGTGAATATCCAAGACACGTCCTACCGGGCCTACGAGGTCAGAGATTTGCCACAGGGGCAAGGTTTGCAGGTTGAAATCACCGGTCTGCCGCTGCCGGGTGCCTTAACCCGTTTCTCCAACACCATCACCGGTGGCCGCTTCTGGCAGATAGCCATACCCAGCGCCCTGGGTGTGACACTAGCCTTTATCCTCCTGTGGGGCCTCATACGAGGCTATCGCCCTAATTCAGGTGTCGACGGCCAGTCAATGGCCTCTGCCGCGTTGGATCCAGCGGAGAGAGCCGCAGTGGTGCGCGCTGTGGCAGCCTTGGACCTGCAATACCAGGAAGGACACATTCCGGAGTCAGACTACCGTGCACAACGGCAAGGATTGCTCAACCGAATCCTCAGTTCCAGCGGCGACTCGTCAACCTCAAGCGGAGACGTACTGGAATGACCAAGCGAGTCTGGGTCTTGTTGGGTGGCGGGGTACCGCTGTTGGGTTTGATTACGCTGCTGGCTTGGGCGTCTATCAGTACCGGTGGCAACCCAGGCGGCCTGGCCACTAACAACGAACTTATCGAGTTTGAAGTCGACGCTGAATTGGCCCGCGATTTCAGCCTGGACTTGATCGGCGACGGTTCTTTGAATCTTTCAGATTACCAGGGACAGATTGTGATGGTGGATTTCTGGGCGTCTTGGTGTCAGCCGTGCCGCGTGGAAGCTCCAACCCTGGCCAAGGTCTACCGGGAGTTCCAAAACCAACCTGTGGAGTTCATCGGAGTGTCGGTCTGGGATAATATCGGCGACGCTGATATTTTCCTCGAGCAAGAAGGGCATACCTACCCAAATGGCTTCGACCGTGAAGGTGTCATTGCCATCGACTACGGTGTTCGTGGTATACCAGAAAAATATTTCATTGACCGTGACGGAATTCTGGTCAAGAAATTGTCCGGCCCTTTGACTGAAACCACCCTCCGGGACACGTTGAACGAGTTACTAGCTAGATGAACAAGCGCAGCGCGCTATTAAACCACAGGGGCGGGCAATGAGCACTCCGCAGGTTGCAGTGGCCATGGACTGGGGAGGCACTTGGACTCGGACTGCCGTCATCAACCGGCAGGGCAATATCCTGTGGCATGCCAGGGAACCCAATCCGCAGAACGGCACTAAAGAACAGTACCTGGCCCACGCTGAAAAGTTGCTGGCAACGGCCATTGAACACGCCGGCGGCCCAGTGGCAGGCATCGGCGCGGCCGTGGCAGGCCCAGTGGAACCAACCACCGGCACCTTCTATCAACCGCCAAACCTAAAGGTCCTGGACGGTGTATCCTTCAACGCCCTCTGGGAGGATAAGTTCTCGCTGCCAGTCTGGGTGGGCAACGACGCCAACCTGGCGGCCATGGGCGAGTTCTACTTTGGCGCTGGCAAGCAATCGGCAGATCAGGGCCAACCCGTAAAAACCTTGTTTTATGTCACTGTCAGCACAGGGGTCGGTGGCGGTGCAGTGGATCAGGGGTCATTGTTCTTGGGTGCCAACGGTCTAACGGCTGAGATTGGACATACGATAGTGAACCCATCAGAAGACGCGCTTAGCTGTGAATGCGGTTCTCGGGGCTGTCTGGAAACGGCGGCTTCAGGGACCAGCATTGCCCGCATCGCCAATCTCAGGTTGGCTGCCGGTGAGTTCCCAAGCTCTGTTCTGGCTACGCTAGGCCCGGATAATGTCGATTCCGAAGCGGTGTTCAACGCTGCTGAGCAGCATGACCCGTTGGCCGTGTCTATCTTGGACGGTGTAGTATCCGCTCTGGCCGTCGGCCTGACCAACGTAGTCCACCTTTTCAACCCGGATATGATCGTGCTCGGCGGCGGGGTAACGGTTGGCCTGGTGAAGTTAGACCTACTCACAGCCATCAAAACCCAGATTTTGGGCCGAGCAATGAGCGAACTCCACAAAGAATTCCAGCTCACATCGGCAGCATTGGGCGATTCAGTGGGTCTAGTGGGTGCCGCGGCCCTGGTCTGGCAGCAGTTGGACAAAACGCAGGGATAATCACCGACGGCACGTCAGGGCTTGCAGCCGGAGTTGGTTCCGGGTTTGTGGCATGGTTGACGAGTGCTAGGGCGGGTTTGTAACCAGCCCCTACACGGCGGACGAGCCCTGTTCTGATGTTAGATGGCTAACGAACCGCAACGCCGCTAATCCACAAACCACGCCGCCCCATGAAAACCTGGCTGCGCCAGTTAGTTTATGTAGCGGCCGCCCATTACGTTTACGCTGTCGCCAGTGATGTAACCAGACTCGTCTGAGGCGAAGAACAGGCAAGCGTTGGCAATATCTTCCACGGTGGCTTGGCGACCCATGGGAATCTCTTTCAGGTGCTCGTTGGAGCCGCGCTCCACACCAGTCTGGAACTCCGGATACCACTCTGGGTTGCCCCGGGAGGTGTCGGTGGAGCCGGGGTTAACCATGTTGGCGCGGATATTGTAGGGAGCCATCTCAGCGGCGACGGCGCGCATCAAGCCCACCACGCCGGTCTTGGCGGTGGTTACGATAGATGTGCCGGGACGCCCGGTGATCGCCGACTGCCCGCCAAGGGCGATGATGCTGCCGGTCTTGCGTTCAATCATGCCTGGCAGCACTGCTTTGATCAGGTAGAAGGCAGCGTGCATGTTCACACCCAGAGTGTGGTGCCATTCCTCGTCAGTCACTTCCAGGATGGGCTTGTGAGGGCGGATGGCCACGTTGTTGACCAATATATCTATCTTGCCCAATTCTTTAATGCCTTCTGCAACCATCTTTTTGACACTGTCGGAATCCGACACGTCGGCAATCACGGTGTGGACTTTTACTCCCAGTTCGCGGCACTTG
>CAVODA010000003.1:0-25455 GCA_963694265.1 Dehalococcoidia bacterium | reverse complement strand
AGGACACCAACTCGCCAGTGGACAGCAGTAGGTCCATCTCCCTTGGATGAGGTTTGTCTGAGACCGAGTGGGCCAGTTCAATCAGGTCGTCGGTGGAGTCACCCATGGCCGAAACCACCGCCACAACGCCGATGCCTTTTTGGCTGACATCTGCAATGCGTTTGGCAACGCCCTGAATTTTCTCAGCGTTAGCCATAGATGACCCGCCGTATTTATGGACTACTAAAGGCATGACTAGGCTTCGGTCAATTGGGCGTTGCCCCCAGATGAGCCGCTGTATTTATGAACTACTAGGAACATGGCTAGGCTTCTACTAGATGCGCGCCGCGAACTGTGGGCTGGGTGACGCTGACTATACCCTCAGTGCTGGCTTGCCGGGCCGCTTCTGCCATCTCATAAGCCACGGTCATCTCTCGGCCTTTGGTCAATGCCAGCACCGTGGAACCGCTCCCGGAAAGGAAAACGCCTAATGCGCCAGCATCCAAGGCAGCTTTGAAGATCACCTTCATCGGCGTGAACAATGGGTGCCTGTAGCGTTGGTGCAGCCGGTCTTGTGTGGCGATGTTCAGAAACTCAGGGTGATTAGTGGCCATACTAGCCACCAGAAGCCCAACGCGGGCCATGTTATGAACTGCGTCAGCCATGGTTACGGTTTCAGGAAGAACAGCCCGTGCGTCTTCTGTGGAGATTCTAACGTCGGGTACAAAAATCACGGCGTGCAGGTCTGAAGGCACGTTCACCGGTACAGTGAAGAGACGCTGGCCTTCTTCAGTCTGGTCGGAGATGACCAGCTGCATGCCGCCCAAGACCGTAGCGGCAACGTTATCCGGGTGGCCTTCAATGGTCGCGGCCATCTCCAACAGGTCTTTGGCAGTGTAGTCTTCAGAGCAGAGCGCGTTGGCTGCTACCAACCCACTGGCGATGGCTGCTGCGCTACTACCCAGGCCACGGGCCAATGGAATCGTGTTGTCACATTTGAGGCGGACAGAGGGCATTTCCTCACCGGCATCATCAAACAGGAATGCCATGGACCGGTAGACCAGATTGTCGCGTCCGGTCCCAAGTTCGCCTTCACCTTCGCCGGTGATCTCAACCACAGGTTCGCCGCCGTCCAGAACCTCCACTTCCAGAGTGTTCCAAACGTCTAGGGCCATCCCCAGACAATCGTATCCGGGACCCATATTTGCGGTTGTGGCTGGTGCTTTGACGCGGACTGTAGTCATCTAAATTCTTTCAGATAAATTCTTCGGCTAAATTCTTTTGGGAGAGCGTGTATCGCCGTTGGCACCATCTTAGCCGTGGGTAAACAGTGCAAGCTCAGGCTGCGAATTAAACTCTACCCTAAGATAGAATCGCCAACAAGCCCAGTCGTGACTAGGCCAGGAAAGAGGAACGACTGATGCAGGCTTGGATTCAGTCTCTACTGGCCGCTGGAAACCGCGAAATTATTCTACGGTCACCGACTTGGCCAGGTTACGTGGTTGGTCCACATCCCGTTCCCGAAGTAGGGCAATATGGTAGGCCAGCATTTGAAGCGGCACAGTGGCGAGCAGGGGAATGATGTGCTCCGGGGCCTCGGGTATATACAAGGCGTGGTCAACGTCGGCGGCCAATTGGTTGTCGCCCTCAGTTAGCACGGCCAACACCTGGCCGTCCCTGGCCTTTACCTCTTTGATGTTGTTCGCAACTTTATCGTAGAGGGCATCTTTTGGTGCCAACGCAACGATGGCCATGGCGCTGTCGATCAGGGCGATGGGCCCGTGCTTCATCTCTCCCGCGGGATAACCTTCGGCGTGGATGTAGCTGATCTCTTTGAGCTTGAGCGCCCCTTCAGAGGCAATCGCCGAATTCATACCCCGGCCCAAGAACAAGAAATTGTCGAAGTTTGCGTACTCCTGGGCCATCTGCTGGTAGACAGAACTGTCTGCTATCAGTTCACCCATGAGCCTTGGCAGTTGGGCCAAGCCGTCCACCAGTTCCTGGAACTTGGCCGGTTCCAAAGCCCCTCGAGACTGGCCCAAGTAGATCGCCAGCAGGTTCAAGATTGTCAGGGAGGCCACAAAGGTCTTGGTGCTGGCCACGCCAATCTCTATGCCAGAGCGCATGTAGAGGGAGCCGTCCGCGATGCGTGACGCCTGGCTGCCCTCAGAGTTGCAGATGGTGATCAATCTCCCGCCCTTGTCCTTGACCATCTGCATGGCCGCGACCGTGTCGGCGGTCTCACCGGACTGGCCAATGGATACCACCAGCGTGTTGGGGCCAATAAAGGGGTCCCGGTAGCGGAACTCGGATGCGCTCTCTGCCTCCGCCGGCAGGCCACTGTAGCGTTCCACCAGATGACGGCCCACTTGGGCAGCGTTCAAGCTGGTGCCGCAACCGATCAGCATCACCCGGTCTAGGTTGGAAATTTCTTGTTCGGACAGTGGGAAATCTGGCAGGTCAACACGGCGGGTATCAAAATTGATCCGCTCTCGCATGGCGCTGGCCACGGCCTGCGGTTGTTCCATGATTTCTTTCAACATGAAATGCTGGTAGCCGCCCTTGTCCACCAGCACTTCTTCTTGGGTGACCAGCCGGGGCTGTTTCACTATGGGGTTCCCGTCGAGGTCTTGGTACGCCACCCCGTCCAGGGTTACCACCACCATTTCCCCGGTCTCCAGAAATCCAACCTGGCCGGTGTTTGACTCTGATTGGAGTAGCGGCAGCAATGCGGGAAGGTCGCTGCCAATTATCGCCTGGCCGTCTGCCTGGGCAATCACGATGCCGCCGGCATGGCCCAGTCTGAGAGCACATATCTCAGCGTCTTCGCCCTGCAGCACAGCGGAAATAGCCTGAGACCCTTTTACCATGCCGCCCATGCGCCGGAAGGCATCTTGGAAGCTGAGCCCCTGCTCCATGCCCTCTTCAACCAGGTGGGTAAGGACTTCGGTGTCGGTCTCGGAGTAGAAAACGTGTCCGGCGCCCGTCAGCCGCTGTTTCAACTCCAGATAATTTTCAACTATGCCGTTATGGACCACGGCGATACGCTGCTCGCAGTCGATATGAGGGTGGGCATTTTCGTGGGTTGGTCGACCGTGGGTGGCCCAGCGGGTGTGTCCGAGGCCAACGGAACCTTGGGGATGGGTTGGTTCGGCCGTATCATCAAGACCTATCACCTTGCCAACGGTCTTGCGGACTTGGATATCACCTTGGGCGTCGACTATGGCAATACCGGCGCTGTCATAGCCCCGGTATTCAAGTCGCTTCAGACCCTCATAGATGATGGGCCAAGCGTCTTGTTTTCCAATATACCCAACAATGCCGCACACAGGCCCTCCCGGCCACTGAGGATGCCGCTAACTTTACGTTTGACCCAAATTCAAAGTGAAAACGAGAAACGGTAATAGTTCAGTATAGGAACGCCGGGAATTTAGTGTCAACGAATCGAGACTAGCTCTGCGGGCAAACCCAAGGGAAACCCGGCAGATTAGCCGATGGCTACTCGGATTCTGCCTTGAGCAGCTTGCTGAGGTTTTTGGAGAAGTCTTCCAGAGTGTTGCGAGCTTTGCGGCGAATGATGGGCTGGCCAAGTTCGCCCAACCGGCCCATGAAAGTGGTGTCGCTGACGATCTCCAGTTCGGTCTCGTTGTCCGACTGGGCGGTTACTTTCATGCTCATGTTGGTCTTCACGCCGCCACCGACGCGTTTGTCACCAGCTTCGACCAAGAAATGCGCCTCTCCGGCCTCGGCATTTTGAGACACGATGGTGATGGTTCCATTCAGTGTCATGCCCATGGGGCCAACCCTGGCTTGCATGGTGGCCTGAAAGCGACCCTCACCGTCCGGCGTGACCTCTTTGATCCCCGGGATGCAGGTTGCAGCCTTGGGGATGTCCATGACCAACGCCCAAGTTGCGTCACGGCCGGCCGGAACTACGGAGCAGATATCAAGTTTCAACTGATTAATCTCTTTCTGAGCTTATGAACTCAGGGCCTACGAAATCGAAGCCAAGGATTGCTCCACCGCACGGCGGGCAAATACCTCAGCCATATCAGTCTTGTATTCGGCTGAACCTCGGAAGTCATCCAGCGGGTCAACTGCATCTTTGACCAACGCGGCGGCGGCCCGGATGTTCTCATCCGTCAGCGCCTTCCCGCGCAGGGCATCTTCAGCATCGGTGGCTCTGATGGCCGTCACGCCAACGGAACCAAGGACTATTCGGACGTCTTTGCAGGTGCCGTCTTGTCCCTTGGAAACCACTGCCGCCACGGAAACCGTGCCGTAGTCGTCGGCGGTACGGGGTAGGAACTTCAGATAGACCGCACCGGAGCCAGCCGGTGCTTGGGGTACCAACACGCTGGTCAGCACCTCACCGGGCTGGACGTCGGTCTCGTAATAGTCGATGAAGAAGTTTTCCAGAGGCACCACTCGGTCTCCGCTATTGGAAGTCAGCACCACTGAGGCTCCCAGGGCGATTAGCGATGGCGGCGGGTCCTGGCTGGGGTCTCCGTTGACCAGACCACCGCCGATGGTCGCCATGTTGCGAATTCTAGGCGTGGCTACCTTGCGGAAAGTGTCGGCCAATAGGGGCAATTCTTTAGCGATGACTGGGTTAGAGATAATCTGATGCTGGGTGCAGAGAGCGCCAATTCTGACCCCTTCAGGGGTGGACTCGATGCTGTTCAGGCTGCCAATCTTACGCAAGCCAATCACGTGGCCCGGCTGGGACAGGCGTTGTTTCATCTGGATGACCAGCGCGGTACCACCGGCCATGATGCGGCAGTCTTCGCCGTATTGGTCCAGCAGACCAAACGCCTGGTCAAGGCTGGTGGGGCTGTGAAATTCGAAGTCAATCATCCGCCGCTCCCTGCTGCTTTGTTCCCTGCCGCCTCGTTCATAATCTTTGCCGCAGCGGCGATGGAGTTTAGGATGCCGTAGTAACCGGTGCAACGGCACAGGTTACCCATCATGTAGTCTTTGATCTCATCTTCAGTGGGCGTTGGGTTTTCTTCCAACAGAGATTTGGCGGCAATCACCTGGCCGGGAGTGCAGATACCACACTGGAAGCCACCGTGGTCAATGAATGCCTGCTGTATCGGGTGGAGATTACCGTTCTCGGCAATCCCTTCAATAGTTGTAATCTCTGCGCCGTCCACCGATGCGGCCAGGGTAATGCAGGAGGCGTACATCTCGCCGTCTACCAGCACGGCACAGGCGCCGCATACGCCCACACTACAACTTTCTTTGGTTCCGGTGAGACCAATGTCGTACCGGATGCAATCGACCAATAGACGCCGAGCCGGGATGTCTAATTCATGGTCGGTGCCGTTGACCTTAAGGCGAACCTGGTGGTTCATACCGTCCCCTTGCCAGTCTCAAATATAAATGGACTCAAGGCTAGTTTTTCAGCAGGAAAAACCACGCCCAATGTTATACTACCGTCCTCAACCCTCGCAAGCGGCCGGCACAGTCGGGTTTCCATGATTAGTAATCCCAGCGATTAGACTTAACCTCTGAAAAACCGGTGAGAAAAATGGCTGATACAAACAACGAACATTCCTCAATCCACGTTGGCAATACTGTCTTGGTAGTCACAATGGAAGTGGACGAAGCAGACGAAGCTGAATTCAACGAATGGTACAACGAGCAGCATCTGCCCGAGCGCATGGCCATCCCCGGGTACGTCTCCGCCCGCCGGTTCAAGCTGGAAGACGGGAATAACGCCCTCAAGTACCTGTGCATCTGGGAGATGATTGACGGCAGCCCGCTACAGAGTGAAATGTATAAGGATCAGAACGCCCACCCCACAGAACTTTCGCTGCGGGTCAACAAGACCATCAAGCTCAGAACCCGTGGTCTATACCAACAGGTCTACCCGGAATCCGGAACGTCGTTTGAAGACCGCTCCGGCTTCCACGGTGAGCGCCTACCCGCCCATCCCTAGACCAGGAATTCGGAACGAAGGTAAAATTTGACCATGCGAATCACCAAAGGAAAAGTCGTAGGTGGCTAGGTTGTCGTTAAAGGTGACCCTATCGGTGAGGGTTCCACTGTCACGATTCTTGTCTCCGATGAAACCACTTTCACCCTGAATGCTGAAGACGAGGCCGACCTTCTTCAAGCCATCGCCGACGCAGAGCAAGACGACTTGGTCAGCGGCGAAAATGTGATCAAGAAAATCTCATAGCCGACCCAATGTTGCCAATCAAGGTTGTAGCAAGTGCAGCTCGCCAAATGGAAGAGGCTGCCTCTTGGTGGTCGGCTAACAGAACGGCAGTTCCGGCTGCGTTTCGTGACGACTTGGAGCAAGCCTCCAGCTTGTTTTTCGAACAGCCCAACATCGGCGCAGTAGCCACAAACCCGTCTCTACCCGGAGTACGGCGGGTATTCCTGAGCCGGATTCGCTATTTCCTCTACTAACGCGTCCAGACCGACCAAGTCGACATACTAGCTTTGTGGCATTCCAACCGTGGTCAGGAACCAAGGGTCTAGACGAAGCTAGGTTCAACGCCTACTTAAACGCGGGCATCACTTCTTTGGCGAACAGTCGCATGGACTTGAGCACTTTCTCCTGCGGCATTCCGCCAAAGGAGAAGTTGCAACCAAAGAACTCAATCCCCTCGTCCCGCAGCGCCTTTATCTTGGCGATAATCTGGTCCGGAGTGCCGATGAATGCCCGGTTCTCATAGAGGTATTCGAAGCTGGGAGGAAGTTCTGTTCGGGTATTTCTGAAGTCTTCCATCTTTTCCCAAACTTCGCTTCCGGTGTCGAATGTCCGACGCCACTGAATCATGTCTATGTTCCAGTCCAACGCCGGTTTGGCATCGGCTCTGGCCTGATCTTCTGTTTCGGCAACATAGAAGTATCGGAAGAAGGGAATCTGCCCCATGGACATGTTGTTGCCCTTGGCTTTTGCCAGGTCAATCATGGTGTGACACAAACTCATGGCATCTTCGGTGTCTAGCACCACGCCGATAATCAACGGGTGGCCCGAGCCTGCTACGAAATCCTGGGTGGCCTTGGTCCGAGTGGCCGCAATGTACATGGGAGGATGAGGGTTCTGCACTGGCTGTGGCACCAAGTTTGCGTTGGTGATCTTGTAATGCTGCCCTTCAAACGAGTAATTCTTGGTGGTCCAGAGACCCTCAATCATGGTGATTGATTCTTGAAACCGCTGCTGGCTCTCATCCAAAGGTACGTCGGCGACCTTGTATTCAGAAGAGGCCGCGCCCCGGCCAAATCCCACGTCGATCCGCCCACCGCTGAGCACATCCAGCGTTGCGATCTCTTCAGCCAGTCTGGCTGGTAGATGCAAAGGGGATACAAACACAGCCGATCCGATTCTAAGGGTGCTGGTGTGAGCCACAATGTGGCTGGCTAAGACATTGGGAGCAGCACCCAGCCCATAGCGAGTGAAGTGGTGTTCGGCCATCCAGGCGCTTTTGAACCCCAGTTCTTCACCAAGGACGAACTCTTCCGTAATGTCATCATAAACCTGCTTAGGGTCGACACCTTCTGGCCAGGGCACATGGGAGAATAGGGCAAAATCCATTTCTAGATACTCTCCATATTGAGTTTCGTGATGCTTCTTATCAAATCCCGCATATTAAACCACACAACGGTTGCCACTGCCACTAGAAATATTGCTAGCGCGCTAAGATAACATCACCTAGCCCGCTGAAATAAGATCAACGAAAAGATCAAAAGCGCTGACAAATCAAGGTTTATCGGCTAGGCGTGAACCAACATGAACCAGTGCTATAATCCAGCCTGCCAGCCTCCATTAATTTGGGGCCAATATTTGGGGAGTCCAATTTGCCGGTTCATCTACTACATGGTGATAGTTTCTTGGTGCCCAAGCGTTTGGAAGAGCTCATCAACGAGTCTGGAGCATCTGACGTCTTGGAAGCCAACCGGCACCGCTTGATCGGCTCCCAAGCCAAGCCAGGCGAATTACTGAGCATGTGCAATGCCCTGCCGTTCATGGACGACTATCGCTTGATAATCGTTGAAGGGTTATTGGGCACAGCCGAGTCCAAGGGCCGTGGCCGCAAGCGGGCATCTTCCGACGACTCAGGGGTGGCTGGCCAGTGGAAATCCCTAGGTGAAGCCATTCCCCAGATGCCAGACACCACAGTGCTGGTGTTCACCGACGGTTCATTGGGTGCCAGCAACCCGCTGCTGCGCATGCTAAAGTCCGTGGTCCAAGTAGAAGAACTATCCGCTCCCAACGGCGAGGGACTGGCCCGCTGGGTAAAGGGCTCCATCGAAGCCAAGGGCGGTTCCATCAGCCCCGCAGCCAACCGATCGATCACCGACCTGGTTGGCAACGACCTGTGGACTCTGAACCAAGAGCTGGAGAAGTTGGCCCTCTTCTGCGCAGGCCGGGAGATTCAGGAATCAGACGTGGGCGAAATGGTCTCCCAAGTGCGCGAGGCCAGTATCTTCACTGCCGTTGACGCCATGATTGAAGGCCGCCCCGGCGTGGCCCTGCGGTTGCTCCACCAACTGAAACAAGACGGCAAGGAAGCCCTTTACGTGATTAGCATGGTGGAACGCCAGCTACGCCTACTGGCCTTGGCCCGTGACGCCATGGACCGGGGAGTGCCGCAGAATGAATTGAAAGGCCGGCTTGGGACGACTTCAGACTTCGTAGTGCGGAAGACCGCTGAGCAGGCCCGCCGTCATCCCATGCCGGAGATTATCAGGCGGTACAACCAGCTTTTAGAGGCCGACCTGGCCATCAAGCGCGGGAAGCTGAATCCAGAGTTGGCTTTGGAACTGCTGGTAGGGGACGGCGTGGCGCAGCGATAGGCCTAATCCGCGTTTAATTCCCCTTCAGGTATCACCGGGTTATAGCAGGCCACAAAGTGGTTTTGCTCGATCTCCGTCAACTTGGGTTTTACCTCGGACCGGCATTTACTCTGCGCTTTGAAACACCGGGGCAAAAACGGGCACTCCATGGGCAGGTTGATCATGTCGGGCGGGCTTCCGGGTAACGGCTCAATCCTTTTTCCTGGGTCATCCATCCGCGGCAATGCCTGTAGCAGCGACCAGGTATAAGGGTGCTGGGAGCGCCGGAACAGCGGCACTACATCGGCATTCTCCACCACGGTCCCCGCGTAAATCACCCCCACTTTCTTGGCCATGGCCGCAACCACGCCCATGTCATGGGTAATCAACAGAACAGAAGAGTTGAAATCCTTAACCAGTTGCCTTATCCGGTGGAGCAGTTCAGCCTGGAGAGTCACGTCCAAACCGGAGGTCGGTTCGTCGGCTATCAGTAGTTTGGGTCGAAGGATCAACGCCATTGCCATCATGATCCGTTGGCACATGCCGCCGCTTAGCGCGAATGGATACGAACCCATCACCCGTCTGGGGTCTGGCAGGCCCATCTCGTGGAGCATCTCCTCGGCCATTTTATTGGCGTTCCGGAGTGTCACATCACTGTGCTCCAGAATCACTTCTTCTATTTGGGGGCCGATGCACTCAAGGGGGTTCAGTGCTGATTTGGCGTCCTGGAAGACCAGAGCTATCTCTCTGCCGCGCAGGTCACGCATCTGCTCCGGACCAAACCGTAGTAGGTCAATGTCCTTGTACATGATCCGGCCGTCAGCAACCTCAGCGTTATGGGGCAGCAAGCCCATAACCGTCAAAGCCAAGGTGCTCTTGCCAGAGCCGCTCTCACCGACAACACAATAGACCTCACCTTCTTCAAGGGTGATATTCACATTGTTCAGCGCCCTCACCCGACCAGCGGAGGTGCCAAAACTCACCGTTAGGTCTTCTATTCTGAGCAATGCAGTCATCTGCCGAAGCGCTCCGTCTTAGAAATCTTTTGCTAGGTATTTGGGGCTGTTTTTTGCCTCAGGTCAACCGGCTGGAACCGGCCCGCCTGCAGCTCATTTATCAGGTCTTCTAAACAAGATACTGGTCGTTCAAATTCAGTTGCCACGGTGCCGATCTGTTCCACTTTATGAGCGTCGCTGCCCGCGGTCATGCTCACACTCAGCATCCCACCAAGATCCAGCGAGAATTGGTTCTGTATCGAAAGGCCGCGCCCGTTCAACGCTTCCAAGCCTTGACACATTTGGAAGAAGTCGTCACCGCCCGCCCTTTCCAGCATCTCTTCTCGGACGCCCGGTTTTTCCGCCGGCTCCTCTATAAAGCGTCGGCGATAGGGGTGGGCCGCAATCATTGCGCCGCCTGCTCTGTCTACGCAAGCCTGTAGAAATTCGGGTTTATGCATACCAAATTCGTATTTGCTCAGTCCATACACTAATACGTGCCCCGACTCGGTATTGATCTCACAGCCGGGAATAATCAGAAAATCATGCCTGTTGGAGAGGTCATCAATCTGCTCCGGGGTCCAGAATGCGTCGTGGTCGGTGAGGCAGATGGCGTCCAGTCCCAGAGACTTGGAGCCCTCAATCAATTCGTCAACACTCATGAAACTGTCGTCAGAGTGGGGGTAGCTATGGGTGTGAAGGTCTATCAGCAAGAACTATTTATTCAACCTAGTCATCAGCCTTCTTGGTTTTCAACAGGTCAAGCCCATGATAGCAAACCAAAGCCAGCTTGAAAAACCGTTAGTGGATTTACCTCCCAGAATAAACTCGGTTTGGTAAGATTGCCTCTATTCGAACTGGAAAAGAGAACTGAACATTTCCCATGCAGCATACTTTCAGGTACTTCAGACCGATCACAAAGTTTCTGGCTGGCCTTGCCCTTCTCATTAGTCTAATTGCCTGTAGCGCGGCAGCCACACCCGCACCATAGACAACAACTGAGCCTGTTGCCACCGCTGCGCCCACAGCAATAACAGAACCAACACAGGTTAGGGATGGCACACCAACCCCGGAACCTTCAGCGCCCCTTACCCCAACTACCACGCCCACCAGCGTCGCCGCAAATACGCCATCTCCCGCTCCAAGTCCCACGCCCTGGCCTCAGCCGACACCCACCCTCACGCCGGAACAAAATCTATTAGCAGGCCTGTCCTGGACAAAAGGGAATCTAGATCGATTTGAACAACGGGCGGTATCTGCCCTCAGGTCCATCGCAGGTCAGAACATCAACCTGGCCCGGTTCTTGGCCGGCTCAAGTTGGGTCTCTGACGGCGTCAATAGCACCGAGACGGCCGCGATAGAGACGTTTGCCAGTATTTCATCAGCGGACGTTGAGCTTGGTGGCGCCATGACAGACCTTGAATGGCTAAAGGGCGCCTCTGTCTCAGTCCAGACAAAGGAATTCTGGTTGCAAAGTTTCCTGGACTTGGCGCCGTTCCCGGACGTTTCGATAATGGTGGCATCGTTGCCGTGGGTGGTGCAAGGCCACACCGGAGACCGAAGAGTAGTCCAGCGAAACCTAGCTTTAATCGCCCAGAACGATACTGCGTTCTTAGCTGGTTTACTTGAACTGCCATAGCTTCGAGACGATATCTCTCCAGACGAGGCAGTTGCCATTCAAGAGATCGCCGACCTCCAACCTGCCACCAGGCAATCGCTGCTGGAGAATGGCTGGTTCTTGGACGACCTGACCCTGGCCGAATCTACTTTGATATCGCGCCTGGCCACGATTTCAGGCGTAGACCCAGACTTGCCACCAGTCTTACTCGGCCTTGAATGGATCAACGATGGGATATCTGAAAATGACAAACTGGCACTTGGCCTCTTGGCTTTGCTGGATCAACCAACCGCCGAAATCGTAGCGGCCGTTCCGTGGTTCATCACCGCACCGGCAGAAGACCAAGAGATCAACCTGCTGAAGGCGACCGCCAGACTATTTAACAGTTCACCAGCATTGAGCGTGCAGGTAGCCAATATGGATTTCTTCAGAGACTCGGTTGAGAGGCACGATGTCAGCGCTGTGGACGCCATTAAAACCCTGAACCAAGACCCAGAGGACTGGGCGATGCTCACCAAACAAAGCTGGTACAAAGACGGCATCACCGACGACGAAGCCGTGGTGCTCACAGTCCTTCCTGGCCAAGCAAAGAGCGTACCCACTGATTACCAATCACTGGTGGACAACCGGTTCTATATGGAGAAAACCACGGCGCCACTGCCACCCTCAGGATCAGTGGATCTTTACCTGGTCAGATTCCTGGAACACCAAACGGAATCAGCCACCATGACCCATCTGCGCTCCGCAGTCTTGGCCATAGAAAACTACATGGGTTTTCCGCTGCCGGTGAAAGAAATCATAATGCTGTTTAGCACCAACATCGACGCTGGAGGAATCAACTACGGAACTCATTTCACCCTGGACCTTTCGGAGGACGCGAGCCTACCGCAGCTGATTGAGGGCGGAATCGTGCATGAGATTACCCATTTTTATCGGGTGATGGACTCGTCCTGGTTCGGGGAGGGCACGGCCAATTTCTTGGCTACTCAGGTGGGCTTTGATCTGTACAACCAGGAAGTAGCACCCGGCAGCAACCGGTCAAGTTGCCCTAATGACGTGACCAACATAACGGAGATTGCAGCGGCCTATCCTGGTTACTATCCAGAACCAATAGTCCACCGGTTTTGCTATCACAACTACGGTGAGAAAATCATCAGAGGGCTAAAAGCCGCCATGGACGATGGGCCATTCCACGCGGCCTGGCGGGAGATATTCCAGACCAATATTGAAGAAGACCGAAAGTTCACCGACGCTGAAATCTACCAGCTATTCCTAAAACATACCCCGACTGACCGGATAAGCAGGGTCAATAAGGTGTTCGTTCAGTTACATGGCGGAGATTTTGTGGCATCGCCCTAAGTTTTTGAACCAGAAACTTAGAATAGAAACTAGCGGGCGTCTAAGAAGCCCTCTTCTTCCAACAGCTCGATCACTTCTTCAGCCTTGCCTCGGCCAATCTTAAGTCGACGCTCCAGATACGAGCTGGTCAACTGCGGGTTTCTGGCAGCCAACTCCCTGGCTTCTTCCATCATGTGAGCGTCAACGCTATCTTCGCTTTCTTCAATCTCGGGTTCAGACACATTGATCTCTGGCACCGCAGGGCCTTCCTGGCTCAGCCAGTACTCCACGATCTGGTCAATCTCTTGGTCATAGACCAGCGTCCCTTGAACCCTGCTTGGCTTGGGAGACTCATTGTGCAGCAAGAGCATGTCGCCTTTGCCCAACAGCTTCTCTGCGCCAATGGCATCAAGAATGACCCTGGAGTCGACTTGAGAGGCTACAGCAAAGGCGGCCCGGGCCGGCACGTTGGCCTTGAGCAATCCGGTAACCACGTTGACTGACGGCCTCTGGGTAGCCAGCACCAGGTGGATGCCAGTTGCCCGGCCTAGTTGGGCCAGCCGCACCAGGTTTTGTTCCACTGCAAACCCACCAACCATCATGAGATCGGCCAGTTCATCCACAATCAGCACCAAGAATGGCATCTTCTCTTTGGCGCGTTTGTTGTAGCCCTCAATGTTCCTGGCACCAATTTCTTCCATCAACTTGTAGCGGGCGAGCATCTCCCGGATCAGGCCACGCAGCGCGGTGTTTACCTCTTCTGCGTCCACAATCACCGGGCCAATCAGATGGGGTATGCCGTTGAACGGAGTTAGCTCAACACGCTTGGGGTCAACCATGAGGATCCGCAACTGGTCCGGGGTCTTGGTGAGCAGGAATGAGGCCACAATGGAGTTGATACAAACGCTCTTGCCGCTGCCCGTTGCTCCAGCGATCAACATGTGGGGCAGTGCCGCCAAGTCCAAGACCACAGGACTACCGCCAGTGTCCTGACCCAAGGCAATCGGCAGACCACCCTTGGCCACCAACCGACTGAATGCGGGCGTTTCTATAACTTCTCTCAGGTGCACTTTGCTGGGCGAAGGACTGGGCACTTCCAAACCCACTAAGGCCTCACCCGGAACGGGCGCCTCAATCCTCAAATACGGGGTCTTCAGCGCCAGGGCCATGTCCTTCTCGCGGGTCAATATGCTCTGGACTTTAACTCGACTCCGCTCCACGGATGACGGGTCGTCGTTTTCCGTGTCTAGACCGATGGCACCACGCCTGAAATCCCCTCGTTTGGGAACCCATCCGGGAACCAAGCCAAAGCGCACGATCCTGGGCCCGGCTTTAACGTCGGTTACTTCAACGCGGACGCCGTGATCGCCAAGGGTACTTTCAACCAGCCGGGCCATATCTTGGAGGGCCGCTTCCGGTGCATGGTGTGTGTCTGGCGGAGTCAGTCCGTCCACCGGAGGTGTCTGCCAGCCTCCCGTGGTACTTTTCCCGGTCCCGCCGCTGCTGCCATTAGAAGCAACGGTCTTGGTCGCCTTGGAGCTCTTGAGCGGCGGGGGTTCTTTGTTATCAAATGTGGGGATTAGACCAGATTCTGGCATCTCCCACTCTTCATAGTCGTCGTTGTTGTCCTTGTCGTGGTCGTTGTTTTTGCTGGAGTTGTTGCCGGAGTTTGAGCTGCCTCGGCCGCCTGGCTCGTACTCGTCCAAGTCAGTTTCCGGGCGGTCCTTTAATGCAATACCGCCTTCCGTATCGCCTTGGTAGGCCAGAGTGCGCACCGGGGTTTTGGACGTCCCCATGACCAGCATCTTCAAAAGGTCTTTGCGTGACGCCTTCCGGTGCATCCCGAAACGCAGGATGCGGAATCTTCGGTCTAGGAATCTGGCTGACTCTTGAATGGCGATGTAGAAATAAAGCACCGTTACCTGGATGCCCAACAGTAAAAACCGGCCGTAGCGTAGATACAAAGAACCGGCCCGCTTTAGCTGAACAACAAGGGGAACGAGCAGCACAATGGCAGCCATTTTGGCGGCGGCTAAAATCAGGGGAGTGCCACCAAGGTATGCGCCCCATTTGCCGCCCAGGCTGACATCTTCCAACGCGCCATCTTCAGGGAAAATGGTGGAGAGTATGCCAATGGAAATGGCGACCAATGCCGCAGCAATAATCCAACGACGCCAATGGGTGGAAATTACGTGGCGGTTGTAGCGGAGCGTTACCAGAGATACGGCAATCCAGAGTCCCAGGGGAATCCAGCCGTAACCCAGGGCTTCAACAGCCCAAACGCGTGAGTCTGTAGAGAAGCCGAAATACAGACCAACAGAAAGAACAATGGCCAATATGACCAGAGCGTCTAACAGTGATCCGGGGGCTCCATGAATGAGGTCCTTTATCGATGGCGAAGCGCCATCATCCCGTTTACGCTCAATGGAACTGGCCACTATATCCCTCCAGTGGCAGTTGCTATGGCCGTTATCCGGCGAGTGGCTGGATTAAACCTCCAAGACCACTGGAACTATCATAGGGGAACGGCGAACTGAGCTAGCTATGAAGCCGCGGGCAGTTTCTTTGACTTTTGCCTTAAACTCACCATTTTCACCGTTTTTCTTGTGGCGAGTGCCGCTGTTGGACAACTCTTTGGCCACAGCAACACTTAGTTCTTCAAACAGATTGCCGGTTTCACTTTCATCCAAGAACCCACTGGAAACGGCCTCCGGATGGCCCACAATCTCGCCGGTGTCTTTGCTCGTAGTTACTACGACAACCACGACCCCGTCTTTGGCAAGACTACGTCGCTCGGAGAACACCGCGCTCTTGTCGTCACGGGCGGTCAGGCCGTCGATGTAAATGGGGCCGGCGGAGACGCGCTCGTCCATGCGAGATCCGTCTTCGGTCAGTTCTAGAACATCGCCGTCCACCATCACAAAAATCCCGTCTTTGGCCACGTCTAAATCCCAGGCCAATTGGGCGTGGGCGGTTAGGTGTCGGAACTCGCCGTGCACGGGCAGGAAGTACTTGGGTCGCACCAAACGCAGAACCAACTTGAGTTCTTCTTGGCTGGCGTGTCCGTGGACGTGGACCGTAGCAATCCGGTCGTAGAGGACCTTGGCTCCCTGCCGGAGCAGATTGTCGATGGTGTGGCTAACGGGCAGCTCATTGCCCGGAATTGGGGTGGCCGAGATAATCACCGTGTCTCCAGCCATGATGTTGACGTCGCGGTGTTCCTGCTTGGCGATCCGCACCAGGGCCGAAGTTGGTTCTCCCTGGCTGCCGGTGGTCATCAAGACCACTTCTTCTGCGGGTAGTTTTCTGGTCACTGCCAGCGGAACCAAAATCCCTTCCGGTATTTTCAGGTAACCCAACTCAGTGGCGACCTTGATGGTGTCAACCATGCTGCGGCCGACGACGCTAACCTTGCGGCCATGTTTCACAGCAGCGTCAACCACCTGTTGGACTCTGGACACTAATGAAGCGAAGGTTGCCACCAGCACCCGGCCATCGGCCTCGCCAATGGCTCGATCAAGCGCTTCCCCCACAACCTTCTCTGACGTTGTGTAACCCGGCACTTCCGCGTAGGTGGAGTCAGAACAAAGCAGCAGCACGCCGTCGTCTCCGTAGTGAGACAAAGTCGGCAGGTCAAAAATACGACCATCCACTGGAGTATGGTCAATCTTGAAGTCTCCAGTGTGAATCACTGTTCCCAGCGGCGTCCCAATGGCGATACCCATCGCATCTGGGATACTGTGACACACCCGGAACCATGACACCTCAAAACTCTCTCCAATCTGATGGACTATACCGGGGTCAATGGGGGTCACAACCAAGTCTCTGGCCACCCGCCGTTCTTTCAGCTTGGCGGTGATCAGGCCGTGGGCCAAACGCGGCGCATAGACCGGGCACTTCAGTTGCGGCAGGATAAAGGGCAGAGCTCCAATATGGTCTTCGTGCCCGTGGGTTATGAGAATGGCCCTAACTTTATCAAGCCGTTCCATCAGGTAGGAGATGTCTGGGATTATCAGGTCCACCCCAAACATTCCTTCTTCAGGGAACTGGACCCCGCAGTCTACGATTACAATATCGTCTTCGTACTCGAGGGCCATCATGTTTTTGCCGATTTCCCCAAGGCCCCCTAAGGGAATTATGCGTAGAGAAGATGTCAACGTGTGGTCGTTCCTAGATGTGGATTACCCAGCCTAAATATAGAATCCGAGATTGGCACCAAAAATAATATTTAGAACAGTGCCAATTGCTCTGGCTGGGATACTTCTTCTACGTTGACGGTGGATGCCTCAGCCGGCTCCGTCGCAGCGGCTGAATGACCTGGGTCGTCTATACTCGGGTCTTTTACACCTGGCTCGTCTACAAAGGATAGTTGGTCTGTCTGTGGGGCATCGGGAGTTGTTTCACCCCGCTCCATGCCAGTATCCTTCGTCGCGCCTTCCAATATCTCCGCAATCGCTTTGAAGTCTTCTATCATTGTGGCCCTTAGCTCTTCCCGGCGCAACACCGCTGCAGGGTGTAGCACAGGGAAAATCATGCGCCCGTCTTTCTCTCTCAGCTTCCCGCGGGCCTTGGTGATGCCCTCTCCGGGGAAATACCAGCCCAACGCAAACCGGCCCAGCGTAACTATGAGCTTGGGATTGATCAGTTCTATCTGCCGGTCTAGGTACTTGGTACAGGCGGCTATATCTGCAGTGCCAGAGTCACAGTTGCCGGGAGGCCGACACTTGACCATGTTGGCGATGAATACATCTTCTCTGATGAGGTTGATAGAGCCTAAGAGTCGGTCCAGCAGCTTGCCGGCGCGGCCAACAAAGGGGCGGCCATGCAAGTCTTCGTAGTAACCAGGGCCTTCGCCGATGAACATAACATCAGCCTGGGGATTGCCTTCGCCCGGAACCGAGTTGGTGTGTGAGCTGGAAAGGGGGCAGTCGGGACAATTGCGAACCAGCAAATTAATCTGTTCCAGAGACTGCATCGAGCTGCTATCTGCGGGTTGTTCCTGGGTGGCCAGCGGTTGGTCAGATTGCGAACTCAGGTTCTGATTAACACTTGGCGTTTTGTCAGACAAAGTCATGGTTTCCAACCTCCCACTGTATAGCCAATAGGGGAAAGCAACCCAAATCAGGGCTACGGGTGGCGCTGGATGACCGGTCATTTGTTGCTATCAGACGATGGGGCGAGTACCTTTTTACTGCATTAATGCAACACCATTTTCCCCTAAGTGGCCTGCCTAACAGGAGATCTCAGATAGTTTAGGTGTCACGCAACAAAATATACAGAGCGAGGGGAGAAACAAAACAAGATAGTGTCCCGAAGTGGTGTCCATCGTAATAGGCTCCCACCACCGCCTCACCGCGTCCCACAGCCAGGTACCGCCCAACAAGGGCTCCCAAGGTCGGTTCAGTCGCGCTTAGTCTGAGACGCCGTGTTCCTTAAGATAGGTAACAGCATCATTGACTGTTGCGATATTCGCTGCGTCTTCATCAGATATCTCCAACGGCGAGCCGTCTATGGAGAATTCCTCTTCAAACGCCATTATCAGTTCCACCAGGTCTAAGGAGTCGGCATTAAGGTTCTCTATGAAAGACGCTGTCTCTGTGACTTCGTCTTCTTCAACTCCCAACTTATCGACCACGATGGTTTTCACTCTGTCATAAACAGTGGTCAATTAATCATCTCCCTTCAGGCACCGGTTCGATCGATGCAACGTCTCCGGACTCTATGCCAGACATTGCGGACCCTAGTACGCCGTTGACGAACCGAGCCGAACTATCACTGCCAAATATTTTTGCCAAATCCACGGCCTCGTTGATGGCCGTCTTCTTGGGAACGCCAGGGGTGTAGATGAGTTCAAACAATGACAACCGCAGAATATTTCGGTCTATCACTGAGAGCTGATTCACAGGCCACGCCGGAGCGTAACGCGTGATGACGTAATCCAAACCTTCGTGCATCTTGGAAACGCCTCTCAGGAGGTCCTGAGCAAACTCTATCGTAACGTCAGACAGCTCTTCTTCCTCATCCAGCCATTCCAATACGGGATTATCCCAAGTGCTCCGCACATCGGCCGCGAACAAGGATTGCAGTGCCGCTGTTCTAGATTGTCGCCTTTGATCTGTGTATTTAACCCTAATCATTGGGTCACCATTAAAAACGGAGGGGTCTAGGCTTCAACGCCTGCCAGCTTCCGCATGGATGCGGTATCTGACACGGTTGAAACTTTAACGCCTCGGTCGATTCTTTTTATTAGGCCTGCCAGAACTCCACCTGAGCCGAACTCCACAAACTGGGTTACCCCGGAATCGACTATATGGCGGACCGAGTCCTTCCATAGGACGCACTGACAGAGGCCGTTAACCAATTCGTGGCGGATTTCCACCGCGGTAGTCAACGACTTGGAGTTACAGTTGCCAACCACTGGCATCTTGGGTTCATTGAAGTGCAGAGACTGGACTGCATCAGCCAGACCTGCTTCTGCTTCCATCATCAACGAGGAGTGGAACGCCCCGCTAACTGGCAGAGGAATCGTCTTTTTAGCGCCGCGGGCTGAGGCCAAATCCATGGCCCTAGCTACGGCGATCTTATCGCCGCTGATCACTATCTGGTCGTCGGTGTTGATGTTTGCCATCTCCACACCGGTCTCGCTACAAATCTGATCAAAAGCCAACTCGTTTAGTCCCAAAATCGCCGCCATGGCACCGGGACGGTTGACTGCAGCCTGGTTCATTAGCTCACCACGTTTGCGGACCAGCTTTACAGCGTCGGAGAAATCCAAGACGCCTGCGGCCACCAACGAGGTGTATTCACCCAAACTGTGACCAGCCACGGCCTTGGCATGCATTGCATTGGGACCCTGCATTTCGTTCCAGGTCCGCCACGCAGCAATACTCATGGTCATGATGGCCGGTTGAGAATTTGCGGTGTTCTGAAGTTCCGTTGCCGGGCCTTCAAATATCAAGCGGGATAGGGGAAATCCAAGACTGTCATCGGCTTCTTCAAAGGTCTCTCGTGCAGCCTGTGACGACTCGAAAAGTTCCGCTCCCATACCAACGCTTTGCGAACCCTGGCCAGGGAACACGTACGCTCGATTATCTGCTTCTTCGGTACTCGTAGCTACCTCCACCGGTTCACGCCGGTTTTCGACACCCTACGGATTTTAGGGCAGTCCCCTAAAACAGTACAACCCGAAAACAACTCCACTATTACCCTTTTTTCGTACTTCGCAAACATAACTGAATGGTCTGAGCCTGAGAAAAATAGTCAGGATCTTAAAGCATACGCCTTTGAGATTAACTAGACCGTCTCCTCTATGACCTGGCGTCCACGGTAGAACCCACAGCCAGGACACACAACGTGTGGCCTCTTGGCGATTCTGCAGCGGGGGCACGTAGCTGGGTGCAACGGACTGAGCGCATAGCTGTTCAGTCGTCGCCCTTTTCTTGCCCTGGTTAGTTTCTTTCTGGGTACCGCACCCATAATTGCACGTCCTTTTATCCTTGGTCAGCACGCCTGTAAGCACGCAATACTCTAACTATTGCCGGTAATTCTACCAGGCAAACGCAAAAGCGTACACTTTTCCTACTGTGGGAAGCTGAGAAGGGAGAGTTAGTTACGGTTTTGGGAAATAGTCCGAAGTGATAATAAAGTTGGAGTTGCCGTTGGGGTTGCCGGTTAATCAGGTGTTATTTAAAAATCGAGAAAGCCAGTTAATCCTGCTTCTCAGTCAACAGCTCTGCCAGAGCGCCCCATCGGGGATCGGCTGGAGCTGCATTACATTTACATTTTTCCTTGTTTTGGTTGCTCCCACATTCCGGGCATAAGCCCAGACACTTCTCACAGCACAAGGGTTTTATCGGAACCTCGGTGATAACGTACTGGCGCAACACCTCGCCCATGTCCAGAACATGCTGGTCATCTAGACGTATTGCGCTGCCCAACTCACCGGGGAGTTCTTCCATCTTGCCCGTCGTCGGGTTGATCGACGGAAAAGATTCTTCTTCCATTGTTAATTCGGAATGTAACTCGAACGGACTAAGACACCTGCTGCAGGTCAGACTGACCTGGGTCTCCAGCTCGGCGCATATCAAGAAACCTTCATGCGTCCGAATCACCCGTACCCATCCTTGGGCACGGTCCAAGCCATCTTCAGGGCCTACAAACGAGTCATCTACTTCGTAGTCCCTCGTCGATCCAATAGGCTCCCTAAACAACTGAGCCAAGTTGTAATGCATTGAGCCTATCCAAACCCCGGGATTAGCCGCTGGTAATTATAGTTTCTACCCACGCTTGGCTGTCAAGTAGAGAGCAATTTCCAGGCGTGCCAAGCGAGCTACGTTCACCGCTGTCTCTGCCCGGTCCTGACACTGGTGGTTCAGATCCCAGTTATTCAGTCCACAAATCCGATAAACGCCCCGACCACTGCAAGCGCGCAGCCTAGGCCTTCGCCCGGTCCTTCACGCTCTGTTCAATGTACTCAACAATGGACGTGGTTGTCGTTCCGGGGCCAAAGACCTCAGAAATACCTATGTCTTTAAGCGGCTGACGGTCAACCTCCGGTATGATCCCGCCGACCACCACAATCACATCGTCCATACCTTGATCGTGCAAAAGACTCATGATCGCTGGCAGTATCTCCAGATGTGCTCCGGACAGGATGCTCATACCGATCACATCCACGTCCTCTTGGTTTGCGGCCTGGGCGATCATCTGAGGGCTCTGCCTGATGCCGGTGTAGATGACTTCCATCCCCGAGTCCCTGAGAGCGCGAGCAATGACCTTGGCGCCTCTGTCGTGGCCGTCTAGGCCTGGTTTTGCCACCAACACCCTTATTGGGCGGTTCTTATCCTGCATTATTTCCTACGGGTTGCTTAATCTCAATTATCTATTATCGCCTAATTGGTCATACCCTGTGGCCTAAACCAATATTACGTGAGTGCCAAATAGGCTACTCCGGGACGCTCTCCACAAGCTCGGTCAATATCCCGAAGACTGACCTGGGGTGTACAAAGGCGATCGTGCCAGACAAGCCCTCTCTGGGAGTCGGGTCAATCAGATCCACACCCAGGGTCTGCAATGTTTGCAGCTTCCCGGCAATGTCGGTGACGTTGAAGGCTAGATGGTGCAGGCCCTCGCCCCGTCGCTCGATGAATTTCCCCACTCCCGTCTCCGGGCTGGTGGGCTCCAACAGCTCTAGTCTGGTCTGTCCCACCTCAATCAAGGTGGCCTTAACCCCCTGGTCTTCCATCAGGACAATCTCGGCATCTGGCACGTCGAATACCTTCTTGAAGAAGGCCAATGCTGCTTCGATATCTTTCACGGCCACGCCAACGTGGTCGATGTAATTAACGGTGCAGACTTCTGTCAATTTAAGCCTGTCTCCTTACTGGATAACACGAATACTACTACCACCCCTTCCCCATTAAATCAGTTTCCTTCCCCTTATCTGGGGAAGGATTAGGTCCGACGAAGTCGAGACTCTCGACTAGTCGTAGGTGAGGGCGTCTTTTCAACAGCCAGCCAATTAAACCGGGTATTGCGCCATCAACTGCCGGGCAATCAACAGACGCTGGACCTCTGAGGTGCCTTCGTAGATCGTGGTAACACGAGCGTCGCGGAAAATCCGCTCCACACCAGCCTCCTGGAAGTAACCGGCCCCACCGTGGATCTGGATGGCCTTGTTGGCCACGTCAATGCACATTTCAGAGGACATCAGCTTGGCGATGGACGCTTCCTGAATAAAGGGTTGGCCGGCGTCCATCAGACTGGCTGCGTTCATGGTTGCCACCCGTGATGAGTGGACCCCAACCGCCATGTCAGCCAGCATAAACTGGATTCCCTGGTGCTGGGCGATGGGCTTGCCAAAGGTCTCCCTTCTCTGGGCGAACCGCACCGCAGCCTCAAGGGCTGATTGGCCGATGCCAACGCTTTGGGCCGCGATGATGATCCGACTCTGGGTCAATATCTCCATGGCCAGATTGAAACCACGCCCACGCTCGCCCAATAGATTGTCCGAGCTGACCGGAGTGTCCTGGAACACCACTTCGTCAGTGGTTGAACTGCGCATGCCCAGCTTCCCGTGCATCGGGTTGATGGTGAGGCCGGGCGAGTCCTTACGCACTATGAACGCACTGACGCCCTTGTACCCCTTGGAGCGGTCTTCAGTGGCAAACACCACTATTGTCGAGGCGACCGAGGCGTTGGTGATGAACATCTTGCTTCCGTTCAGGAAGAAAGTGCCGTCTCGTTCTGTAGCTGTGGTCTGCAGGGCGGCGGCATCTGAGCCACCACTCGGCTCGGTGAGGCCAAAGGCCGCTACCTCAGCGCCGGTCGCCAGAGGAGTAAGCAGGCGTTCTTTCTGTTCGTCGGTGCCAAACCTGGCGATACAAGCGGTTCCCAAAGCCAGGTGCGCCAACCAACTAACACTGGTCGAAGCGTCGCCTCGGGCCACCTCTTCAGCAGCGATGGACACCTGACGGTAGCCGACAGGGCCGCTGCCGCCGTACTTGGTATCGATACCCAGTCCGGTTAGCCCCAGGTCGGCCAAACCGCGCCAGTTATCCCACTGGAATTCGGCTTTTTCGTCCGACTCTTTTGCCTTAGGAGCTATCTCTTTATCGACAAAATCCCGGAGCGTGCTTTGCAGCATTTGCTCTTCTTCAGTCAGTATTAGGTCAGGCATCACACTTCTCCATTTATACCTTATTGCGCCTATTTAATTGAACATAAACTAAAACTAATTTCATACTATGCCAAGTTTATACCCTCCGGAGGTACAGAACTCCTGCCCTGCAGGACTAAAATGATTGGGCTCCGTCTTGCTCTCCGAAGACCCCTCGGAACACCTGGCTAATCTCACCTAGAGTGCAGTAACTTTCCACGCATTCTAGGATAGCCGGAACGGTATTATTGTCGGTCTTAGCCACCTGCTCCAAACGCTCCAAAGCAGCCTTCACCTTGGTGTCATCGCGTCCGTTACGCAGTTTTTCCAACCGACCTATCTGGGTCTTGGCGGCTTCTTCATTTACGCGCATCAGACCTTCTATGTGGACCTCTTCCGTTGTGAATCGGTTCACGCCAACAATGGTCCGGTCTCCGGACTCGACTTCTTGGCCATGCTTGTAGGCAGCGTCGCCAATCTCTCGCATCTGAAAGCCCTGCTCAATTCCTTCGACTGAGCCGCCCATGTCGTCTATCTGCTGGATGTACTCCAAGGCCTTGGCTTCCAGTTCGTTGGTCAGGCTCTCCACATAGTATGAGCCGCCTAGGGGGTCGACCACATCGGCAGCGCCACTCTCAAAGGCCAGTATCTGCTGGGTACGCAAAGACAACTGCACCGACTCCTCAGAGGGCAGGGCCAAGGCCTCGTCCCTTGAGTTCACATGCAGTGACTGTGAGCCACCAAGAATCGCTGATAGGGCCTGGATGGTGCAGCGAATCAGGTTGTTGTCTGGCTGTTGGGCGGTGAGGCTCACCCCCGCAGTCTGGGTGTGGAACCGCAGCATCATTGAGCGCGGATCCTTGGCGCCGAACCGGTCTTTCATGATCCTGGCCCACATCCGGCGGGCGGCCCGGAACTTGGCCACCTCTTCAAATAGGTTGTTTTGGGCCACAAAGAAGAACGATAGCCGGGGGCCAAAATCGTCGATCTTGAGTCCGGCATCGAGGGCTGCTTGAACGTAGGCGATAGCGTTCGAGAAAGTGAAAGCGAGTTCCTGCACCGCCGTGGCTCCAGCCTCACGCATATGATAGCCGGAGATGCTAATGGTGTTCCACTTGGGCACGTTTTCGTGGCAGTACTTGAACAGGTCCACGACCAACCGCATGGATGGACGGGGAGGGTAGGCGTAGGTGCCCCGGGCAATGTACTCCTTGAGGATGTCGTTCTGCACGGTGCCGCTGATCTGGTCCATGGACACGCCCTGCTTGCGGGCTGCCACTATATAGAAGCACAGCAGCACAGAGGCGGTGGCATTGATGGTCATGGAGGTGCTGACCTTATCCATTGGGATCTGGTCAAACAGCGTCTCCATGTCTTCCAGGCTGCAGATGGGCACGCCCACCTTGCCCACTTCGCCCTTGGCCAGCAGGTGGTCCGAGTCGTACCCGATCTGGGTTGGCAGGTCAAAGGCTATCGATAGCCCAGTTTGGCCGTTGTCCAACAGATACCGGAAACGCTCGTTGGTCTCGGCGGCGGTGCCAAAGCCGGAATACTGGCGCATGGTCCAGACCCGGCCCCGGTAGGTGTTGGGCTGAACGCCCCGGGTGTAAGGGAACTCGCCGGGGTAGCCCAGGTCATTATCGTAGTCCAGACCCTGGGCGTTCAGGTCTTCCGGGTTATAAAGAGGGCCGATATCCAAACCACTGTCGGTCTGGAAATTTTCCCGCCGTTCCGGGAATTTCTTAACGGCAGGGTCCAAAGTTTCTTGTTTCCACTGCTTTTTATCGCTGCTAGGCATGCCAAACTCCAAAAAATCTCTGAGCCGCTGATTAAAGGGGTCTGGAGTTAAATCCCAGGCCCCAGGTCAGCCAAGCCAAACAATTGTACCCATATATGAAGGGGCACTCAAGGTTGGTTGGGGGTGTAACCTGTTCTAAGCCCTTCGATTATTCGTTAAGTCCCTCAACAAGGAAAAACCATGCAACCGTCAGAACTCAACATGACTACCACTGTCACCGGCCACCAGCTTTTTCTGTTTGTTACTTTTGGGGATGGACAGGACGAGAGCGAACTGG
>CAVODA010000002.1:0-38058 GCA_963694265.1 Dehalococcoidia bacterium | reverse complement strand
TTGAACACGGGACTCATGACCAGTTGCTGGCGAATGGCGGTATGTACGCGAACCTCTACCAGCAGCAATTCGGAGGCGGAAGAATTGAGGCTTACTGTGAAGATGGAGTCATCTTCAGCGACGGCAGCATCAGCACATCAGAACGCCCGGAACCGGTACTTTCTGGAGGCGGATTGGAGGAGTCAAATGACCGTAGAGACACCGCGGAAAAGATGCCCCGGGAAGAGTAACGCCTCATAACTGTTGATTTAGATGGATATTGGATCCTCACGAAATGCATTCCGCAATAATCAGTTCTTCCTGAGCTTGTAGAATAATCGGCTAAGTCAATTTCCAGAAAAGACGCCTTCGCTGGTCCAACTGTTTCTACCAGTCTGAGATTGAGAAAATTTAACCGGATCGTCCAAATTCCTTGAACTCAACTCCTTTTTCTTGACTCGCAATCAACCTTTAAGCTTCTGATCTCTCGCTATTCTTTCTTCTCTGCTCCCGATCTGATCTTGCCTATTGGAAACCGGTACGCACTGAACACCCGCCTACCTACCCGTCGGAACTGGTGAACAATTTGTACTTCGTAACCTCGGAACAACGCGTAGAAAATATATCGAGTTTTCCGGTCGACCTCTGTATCGGTTACTTGAGAGCGTCTTTCTCTTTCGGTACTATGGAGCATTCCAATGTGGTTGAGTCCATGAAGCTCTTCGCAGACAAAGTTACCTCTCAATGCAAATAAAACCGCCGGTTCCTTAGAGGGCCGGCGATTTTATAAGTGATTATCTCTAAATACTAGGTGTTATTACTCCTGGATGGAGATTCGTTACAAGCCTTTTGGGGCTATTTGAACTTCGGTATAACCTTGTCACTGAGGATTCGCACGGTGTTCGTTACAACATCGCGGGGGACTGAAGATGTCCAGTTGACCTCGAACATTATTTCATCGGTGCTGTATTGATCCCGGAGCACTTCTATCTTTTCGACAACATCTTCCGCGGTCCCAAACAAGTTGACCTCCGCGGTCGTGTCAGGACTGGCGGAGCCAGCGTCGGTACTTCCGATACCGATTCGTCCGTTAAAATAGCGTCTGGCTAGGACCATGAGTTCTTCACTCAAGCGTTCGGCCTCCTCTTTCGTGTCGGCCAACAGAGTGGGTATTCGGACCACAGTGGTCGGTTCGCCTTCATGTCCAGCGTCCTTCCAGGCCTTCCGGTAGCTTGCGACGTCTTCTAGTTGGACGGTAGTCCCCCGGAGATTGTGGGTGGAGCTTCCGGCGCCGATGGCAATCTTGTAACCCATGGTGCCCATAGGGACGAAACTTGCCGAACTATCCACGGGCATGAGCATGGCAGGATAAGGCTTCTGGTAGGGCTTGGGTATAGAGAGGTATGGTTCGTAGAATGGCGGGTAGTTGTAGTACTTCCCCTCGAAGCCGGAGAAATGGTCCTCTGTCCAGAGTTGTTTCATGACATCTAAGAACTCATAGAAGTAGTCCCGGCGTTCGTCAGAGCCGCGAGACCGCGCTCCCGCACCGTAGATGAATCGGCCCTTGCTGACCTGGTCGATTATGGATATCTGCTCCGCAGTCTGAAAAGGATCGTCCAGCATCAGATTATCGAAGGAGTATCGTTCATGAGGCAGGGCTCTCTCCGATAGTTCCTCTGCAGCCAGCTTCATCAAGGGGCGATGGATCGACGATCCGATTTTGATATTTTTCGTGCGTGCGGCTATGACAGCTGACAGCATGAGAACCTGAGGATCCATGCTCGCTTGCGTGGAAAAGTGGCCTCCGCCGAGCCAAATATAGTCCCAACCAGCCGACTCCACTAGATCAACTAGCTCGAAGTTCTTGTCGTAAGCCTCTGACTCGAGCATTTCTCCGCCGGCATAATCGGGGTCCCAAGGGACTTTGTCACCGGCGTATATGGCGTTCCAGGTATCAAATAATCCAAAATCCATGATTGCGACTCCTAAGTTGATTTTCGGTGCGGGGCTGGTTTTACGGCAAGCTTAGCGCTTAGCGCTTGGCGTAATTCTTTTCAATAGTGAGGCGGGCTTCCTCGGGAGAAATGCCGTTGGCCATGGCACAGGGGCTGGTCTCTTCCATGATGGCGTCAACATCGCCGGATAGGACGTGCTTTTTGTGGATGTCCTCGTGCTCGATGTCCAGAGCCCGACCCACCAGAGTCAGGTAGTGTTCTACCCTCACCGGATAGTCCGCCTCGTAGCGGCACATGTTGCGCTGGCAGCCGTGGTAGAGGGTGCTGTAAGTGTCGGCGCCCATTTCGACGGCCTTTTCAACGAAGCTGCTGGACATGGCCTCCCAGGCACCTGGCTCCATCTTCTCGATAGTAGCCGGTGTGCAATGCCGGCCAAATTTAATGTCGGTGCCGATGTCAATCAGGTTCACACCAGGCAGCTTGGACAGCAGTAGTTGGGCACTTCGGGCCTCGGCGTCGCCCTGTTCGCGTCCAGTGTGGTAGTGCAAGGCTACGGTGGTCTCTGGTTGGGGTTTGAAGTCCAGCTTGTCCAGGTTGTCCACCAGGAACTCGGCCACGTGGTTGAAGTCGAAACTCTTGCCGCGCATGTCCATGATGTCGTCATAGAAGTAGATGCAGGACGGACACCACATGACCACCTGCTGCGGGTTGAACTTCTGGAAGTTGGCGGCAGTGGTGGCGGCTACGGAGCGGCCAGCTTTTTCATCGCCGCGCTGGAAGTGCTGAATTCCGCAGCAGTAGGTCTTGCCGCCTACCGATGCAAAGCTGACACCCATCTTCTTGAAGATGTCTGTGACAGTGCGAATCAGGTGGGTTGTCCGGAGCACGTTGCAGCCGAGGTAGAGGACAATGTCAGTCTGTTTTACGTCGTCCGGCGGAGTGGAAAGCAGCCACTCCCGATCCTCGGGCTTGGTCTGCAGATCGTGGACCACATCAATGTCCCGGAAGTATTTCTGGTAGAACCCTGGATCCGGTTTCGGCTGTGTCATCTGCCCGCTCCTATGTATTTGAACCCGAGTATAAGTCGTTTTAAATGGAAATGCCGCTACGCGGCCCTAGTAGCCTACGGCGCAGCCGTCCTTGCGGGGTTCTGAGCCGCCGCGGAGCACTCCGGTCTCCGGGTCGCGTTGAATCATCTGGGCCCCGCCAATGGATACCCGATTATACCCGTTAATCATTCCCACATTGTGACCCCGTGATTTTAGGTCTTGGGCCACGGCCGGGTCCAGGCCTTCTTCCAGGATGACATTGTCGTTGCCGACCATGAACCGCAGTGCGTTGATGGCTTTCTGTGGGTCCATGTCGTGGTCAACCATATTGCTAATCAGTTGTAAGTGGCCCTGGGGCTGCATGAACGCGCCCATCATCCCGTAGGACGAATGCAGTTCATCACCAATCGTAGTCATGCCAGGGATGATCGTGTTGAAGGGCCGCTTGCCTGGGGCCAGGTGGTTGGCGTGATTCGGGTCCAGCGAGAACAGCGAGGCCCGGTTGTGCAAGACTATGCCGGTGCCGGGGACCACCATGCCGGAACCAAAGTTGGAGAACACGCTGTTTATGAAAGAGCAGGCGTTACCCTCGCTGTCCACAACGCTGATGTAAACAGTGTCTGAGCCTGGCAACACCTGGCCGTAAGGCACAGATGTCATGGCCCGGCTGGACGTTACTAAAGCCCGGCGTGAATCGGCAAAACTCTTGGAGGTCAATTCTTCGATAGGTACGTTGACCTTGCGAGGGTCGGCCACGTACTGGAATGCATCGGCGAAGCCCAGGCGCATGGATTCGATGAGGTGATGGTAGGCGTCGGCCGATTGAGCACCCATGCCTCGGATGTCGAAGCCTTCTGCGATGTTCAGAGCGCCCAAAGCGGCGATGCCCTGGCCGTTGGGTGGGCATTCCCAGCAGGTAACTCCACGGTAGGTTGTGGAGATGGGTTCGTCCCAATCTGAGGTGTGGGCGGCCATATCGTCCACCGACAACCAACCGCCGTGTTCCTGAACGAATGCTGAGGTCTTCTCGGCGATGGCTCCCTTATAGAAAGCGTCGCGTCCACCCTCGGCTATGGCCCTGAGAGTGGCTGCCAGGGTAGGTAGTTTTACAAAATCGCCGTGTTGCGGTGTGCCGCCGTTAGGCAGCATCTCCATGCCCGACGGAAAGGCGGACAGTTTGCCAAGTTGTTGCTGCCACTGGAAGGCGATGATGTCGGAGACTGGGAAGCCGTTCTCAGCGTAGTTGATGGCCGGGGCCAGCACCTTGCTCATGGGCATGGAGCCGCAGTCATCCAGCAGCGTCTGCCAGCCGTCTACCGTGCCGGGTGTGGCCACTGAGTAGACCCCAGTGTCGGGCATGGCCTTCAGACCATTGCTGGTCAGTTCGTCAATGCTGGCGGCGGCCGGAGCACGGCCACTCCCATTCAGAGCGCTGACCGTCTTTTTTTTGTTGTCCCAAACCAGGGCAAACATATCGCCGCCCACTCCGGTGGACATGGGCTCCACAACATTTAGCGCGGCGGCGGCAGCGATGGCTGCATCAACGGCGTTGCCACCCTCCATCAGGATGCGGAGACCGGTTACGGCCGCCAGGGGTTGGCTGGTGGCCACCATGCCGTTGGTAGCTAAGATCGTTGATCGCCGTGAGTCGAAATACATGCCTGCTGCACTCTCCGTCTGCGCTTGGGTTATAAACGCTAATAGACTACGGGCCTGGTGAATCTGGTTAGCTGGGAGCCAGTTTCGATAAGAAATTGTACCATAGGCACGATTTGCGCCTGAGCGAGAAGGGCTGTGTTAACATATCCTCGGCCCGACGGTCGGGCAGGATTGAACCATCTCCGTAGAGGTCTCTAGCGCCCAAGAAATAGGCCGAAAAACGAGACTGAAACGGTGAGACCTTTACTCTCTTAGGAGGACTGACCATGGCAGTAGAAGTAGGACAAAAAGCCCCCGATTTCACATTGTTCGATAGCGCAAAACAGCCGACCAAACTCAGCGATTCCAAGGGCAAGAACGTTGTCTTGGCCTTTTATCCTGGAGCCTTCACCGGCGTGTGTACCACCGAGATGTGTACCTTCCGTGACCGGTTCGACTCCTTCAATTCCATGAATGCCCAAGTGCTTGGCATAAGCGTTGATGGCATCTTCGCCCAGAAAGCATTTTCTGATGCCAACAACCTGAATTTCCCCTTGCTCAGCGACTACCAACGCGAGGTTGGCGCAGCCTACGGTGTTTCTCTACCGAACTTCGCCGGTATGGAGGGCTACACAGCCTCAGAACGGGCCGTGTTTGTCATCGACAAAGATGGCGTGGTGAAGTTCAAGTGGGTCGGTGAGAACCCTGGTGTTGAGCCGGACTATGACGAAGTACAACGTCAGGTCGACGCACTTAACTAACCCAAGGTTTACCTAACCCCGCAGGCCCGTACCCACGCATGTCCGCATGACAAGCGTCGGAGGCTCCACATGACAACCTACGTTCTGGTCCACGGCGCTTGGCACGGCGGATGGTGCTGGAAGAAAACCGCCCCGCTGCTACGTGCCGCCGGGGCGGAAGTATTTGCGCCCACCCTCACGGGCATGGGCGAACGTGCGCACCTGAACAACCACCTCAACCCTTCGGATATCACCCTGGATGTGCATATCCAAGACATTGTGCAGATGATGGCTTACGAAGGGCTCGAAGATGTCGTGCTGGTGGGCCACGCCTACGCTGGGATGGTTATCACCGGTGTGGCTGAAGTGTGCTCGGAACGCATCTCCCATATGGTCTATGTCAACGGCGTAACACCTTCAGATGGTGAGTCCATGGTGGATCAACTAATCCCGGTGCGCGGGCCGGAGTTTACCGCTTGGGTGCAGGACCTCATCGATAATGGCGATGGATTCCTGCCGGCTCCAACCTCGGCTGAAGAGATTGAGCGGCGATGGGGCATTAGTGACCCCGACGACGCGGCCTGGACTTTGGCTAACGTCTGCCCCCAGCCAGCCACTGCCATGGCCAGCCCGGTGCATATTGGCAACCCACAAGCAGCGAAAATACCCAAAAACTTTATTGGTGGCGGCGAGTCGGGTTTTGACTCGGTTGCCGAACGAGCCAGGCAGGCCGGATGGGGCGTTTACCCCGTGGCCTCCGGACATGACACCATGATTACCCACGCCGATGAACTGGCGGCGATATTATTAAAAATAGGTAGTCAATAACCCCGATTAGCTCAGGTCAAAATAGGCAATCAATAATCCCAAGTAACCCAGGAGAGTGCGGAATGGCAGCGGACGCATTGAACATCAAGGCACTGGTTTTTGACGTATTTGGCACGGTTGTGGACTGGCACACTTCAGTCACCCGCCACGCAGAGAATTTTGGCAAGGCCAACGGCATCACCGCCGACTGGGTGGATTTTGCCGAGAGTTGGCGGGCCAAATATAGGCCGTTCATGGACAAGGTGCGCACCGGAGAACTGCCCTGGACCGAACTGGATTCGCTGCACCGAATGGGTCTTGATGAACTGCTGAACGATTTCGGCATCACCGGGGTCAGCGAAGAAGCCAAGGCCGACTTGAACCTGGCCTGGCATAGACTCGATCCGTGGCCGGACTCCCCTCCCGGTCTGACCAGACTCAAGGCCAAGTTCATCCTGGCAACCATGTCCAACGGCAACATTGCCCTGATGGTGGACATGGCCAAGTACGCCAACCTGCCCTGGGACACCATCCTGGGTGCAGAGCTGGCCCACGCCTACAAACCCGACGCCAAGACCTACCTGACTGGAGTGGAACTGCTGCATCTCAAGCCAGAGCAGGTGATGATGTGCGCCGCCCACCAGGGTGATCTGCTGGCTGCCGCCAAACAGGGTCTGCGAACCGCCTTTGTGAAGCGTCCTATGGAGCGCGGAATCAACGGCAAGGTTGATACCACGCCTGACCCGTCTTTCGACTTTGTCTGCAACGACTTCAGGGACCTGGCAACACAACTCGGCGTCTAAAACCCTTCTCGTTAAAACCCCCTTCATTAGGAGCAATTATGGCCCGCTTTGGTGTGCGACTGGAAAATGACCCGACCCTGAGCCCTCAGGACTATCAGGAGCTCTCGACTCAAGCTGAGAAGAACGGCTTTGAGGCAGTGTGGGTGCCGGAAGGCGGCGGAAGGGACTCGCTGACCTCATTGGCCACCATTGCAATGAAGACAGAAAAGGTGATGCTGGGCACTGGCATCCTGCCCATCTTCGCCCGCACACCAACCAACACGGCCATGGGCGCGGCTGGGATGGCTGCCGTCTCCAACGGACGGTTCATGCTGGGGTTGGGGGTTGGTCACGCGCCAACGGTGGAGAGCCGGGACGGTATCCCCTTCAAGCAACCCATGACCCGCATGCGGGAGACGATCCAAATCATCAAGAGCCTGCTATCCGGAGAAGAGGTCAATTTCTCCGGCAAGCTGTTCAACGTCACCGGCGCGTCGATGGGCGCGGCCACTCCCAAGCAGAAAGTTCCGATCTATATTGCTGCCCTTGGCCCTCAGATGCTGGAGATGGTTGGCGAGTTGTGTGACGGCGTGCTGATGAACTGGACGGCAGTGGACTACCTGCAAGAGGCCATCACGCACATCAAACGGGGCGCCGACAAAGCGGGACGCGACATGTCGGAGATCGACATTGCCGGGTACGTGCGAGTGGCTGTTGGCGATGACGTCTCAGCGTCCAGGGACTCGTTGCGAGTACAAGTCGCCAGGTACGCCAGCAACCCCTTCTATCGCAACTTCTTCGCCCAGACCGGGTTTGATAAAGAGATGTCCGCCGCTGCCGCCGCTCTGGCGGAGGGCAACCTCGCAAAGGCTGCCGACTCCATCACCGAAGAGATGCAAGACCAAGTGGCTATCGTGGGGACGGTTGAAGAATGCCGCGCCGCCCTAGAAAAACGCCGCGCCGCCGGACTACAACTCCCAGTCATAGCGCCATTTGCCGTCGGCGACAACAAAACGTCCCACATGCACGTAATCAACGCGCTAGCCCCGAACTAAATCTCCCTCGATGCCTCTTTACGAAAGGGGGATTTAGGGGGATTTCCGCTACCCGCCAGGAGCCATGCAGTTCGTCGCAATCGCCGCCTACTCCAGCGGCGTCAGCCCACAAACATCTGCTACCAGTTCATAGGAATGCACCCGGTCGGCCAGGTGGTGGGTGATGGTTACTATGCTCAGGTCTGGCGTCTGATACCACTCTGAAATTTCTTCCAGCCCTTCTTTGACCTGCTCCGGGGTTCCGTCTACGCAAACACTCGCGTATTGCTTCACGTACGCTGCTTCGTCGGCCTGGTACACGTAGTTGGCAGCAAATTCCGGAGATGGAATACCTGCCGCTCTGCCGGTGATATTCAGCAATCTGGACAGGTTGCGGCAGGCCGACAACCTCAGCGCTTCTTCCTCAGTTTCTGAGCAGACCACATGCACGCCCACGTTGACCTTGGGCTCAGGGAAGGCCGCAGACGGTTGGAAGTTTTTGCGATAGTTTTCCACTACTGCCGGCCCTTCATCCACGGCAATTCCAAAGAAATGGGCGTAGGCAAAGGGCAGCCCCAGTTGGGCGGCCATGTTCGCGCTTTCGTACCGGGAGCCCAGCAGCCAAACGTCCGGCACTTCAGGTTCCCCTGGCCCGGCGCTGATGCTGGAGAAAAAATGGCTATCTTCCAAGTCGTTGTTCAAGAAGCCGAGTAGGTCCACCACCTGCCTGGGGAAGTGGCGGATCTCCTTGGGTTGACCGGGAAAGGACAGAGCGGCCGCCGTAATCTGGTCGCTGCCCGGCGCGCGGCCAATGCCTAAGTCGATGCGGCCTGGATAGAGGGCACCCAATAAGCGAAAGTTTTCCGCTACTTTTAGGGCGCTGTAGTGGGAGAGCATAACCCCGCCACTGCCAACCCTGATGCTGTTGGTGTGGGCGGCCACCTGGCCAATGAGAATTTCCGGGCTGGTGCCGGCGTAGTTGGGGGCGCTGTGGTGCTCGGCCAACCAGTAGCGCTGGTAGCCCATTTTCTCGACTTCCACCGCCAGGGCGATGGTGTCTCGGAGCGCCTGGCCCGCAGACTCGCCGACACGCACCGGCGATTGGTCCACGACGCTTAGTTCAAGTTTCTTACTCAAGTTAATACCTCGAAACGGCATTGGTGGTTTTCCAGACATGATTGCTGGCAGGCAGGAAAATTCAGGCGTCTGGTAGCTACAAGTATACAAGGTGCGGCAGAAATTGGTTCGCGATTTTGGCCTTCTAAAACGGACTGAACAGATGGGCGAACAAATGGCCCGAGAAATGGCCCGAAAAATGGATTGTGAAATTGCTCTCAAACCCTATTGCGCCGCCCATTGGACGGTCTTATAATTTGGCCTGAATGAAAACAAGGAACTGTATTTTAAGCCGTTCTCTGGGCTGGAAAGCCTGGGGGACGGCTTTTTTTTGCGCCATGGGCCTTCTAGTCGCTTGTGGTGCGGGGACTACCGATATCGACGGCTCCAGTACGGTCTTTCCCATCACTGAGGCGATGGTCGAAGACTGGGGCGAATCCATTGGTGGGTCGGCCCGGCTGGTTATTGGCATATCAGGCACGGGCGGAGGTTTCAAGAAGTTTTGCGCCGGCGACATAGATATCAACAACGCCTCTCGGCCTATCAAGGCCAGCGAAGAACAAAAATGCGCCGAAGCCGGGGTTGAGTTCATCGAGCTTCCCGTGGCCATTGATGGGTTGACCATTGGGGTGAACCCCGACAATAACTTTGTCAAATGCATAACCATAGAAGAACTGCACACCATGTGGTCTCCGGAATCAGAGGGCGAAATCAAACGTTGGAATCAGATACGCCCGGAGTGGCCCGACCAGAAGCTTCAACTTTACGGTCCGGGTGTGGACTCCGGGACCTTTGACTACTTTACGGAGACCATAAATGGCGAGGCCCAAGCATCCAGAGGAGATTTCACCTCCAGCGAACGTGACAATGTTCTGGTACGGGGAATAGCCGGAGACCAGGGCAGCCTGGGTTATTTTGGGTACTCATACTTTGTAGAGAACCGGGATATCCTCAAGATGGTGGCCGTTGATAGCGGCGACGGCTGCATTTTCCCAACGGATGAGTCAATCAATGACGGCAGCTACGTACCGTTGTCGCGGCCCCTTTTCATTTACGTAAGTAAAGAGTCCTGGGCCAAGCTGGATGTTAAAGACTTTGTGAACTATTACGTGAGCTATGAACGGGCGGGATTGCTGCGAGACCTAGGATTTGTGGCTTTCCCAGAGTCGGTTCATGCTCTGATTACGGATCGGTTTGAACGCGGGTTGACCGGCTCAATCTTTGGGGGCGAGAACCCTCAAAGGGGGACTGTGGAAGAGGTGCTCTTTGGTAATCAATAAGAAGTGGTGTGCTTACTAGGTGGGCTTACTAATGGAAAGCGAGATTAGCTTTGGGTAGAAACCCGGTGGGCCCGCCTTTGGGACAGGGCGCCCGTTCCACGTGGAAACGGATGGTCACTGAACGGGCCATAGCCGTGCTGCTTTTCCTTTCTACTTTTCTCTCGGTGCTGATTACCATCGGAATTGTGGCCGTCCTTCTATTTGAGGCGATCACATTCTTCGCTGACGTTTCTGTCTTTGAATTCCTCACCGGCACTCGTTGGACGCCGCTATTCTCATCAAAGCAGTTTGGCGTGCTGGCGTTGGTGGCAGGGACAACATTGACGGCGGTGATGGCGATGGTGGTGGCGTTGCCTCTGGGTCTGCTCAGCGCCATCTATCTGAGCGAGTACGCTCCTAACGGCGTGCGAAAAGTGGTCAAACCGATACTGGAAGTGCTGGCCGGGATTCCTACAGTGGTCTACGGGTATTTTGCGTTGCTGTTTGTGACTCCCATACTGCGGTCTATCTCCGGCGATATATCAGTCTTCAACGCCTTGAGCGCCTCCATAGTTATGGGAATAATGATCCTGCCCATGGTTTCCAGCCTCAGTGAAGATGCCATGCGGGCGGTGCCCAGGACCCTGCGTGAGGGAGCCTACGCCCTGGGCTCAACCAAGCTGGAAGTTTCCACGCTGGTGGTGGTTCCTGCGGCCCTTTCCGGAATCGTGTCGGCTTTCATCTTGGCGGTTTCCAGGGCCATCGGCGAAACCATGATTGTGACGATTGCAGCCGGGCAGAACCCGACTTTTACACTCAACCCGTTTGTTCCAATCGAAACCATGACCGCATACATTGTCCAGGTCAGTCAGGGTGACGCACCGGCAGGGTCAATAGAATTTAAAACCATCTTTGCGGTGGCTCTGCTGTTGTTTGTCATCACTCTGGTGATGAACCTATTGAGCCAGTTCGTGGTTAGCCGGTTCCGGGAGGAGTACGAGTAATGGCCGTTATCTCCCAGTCAGACTTTCAGAGGAAACGGGCCCGTCGCAAGTGGATGGGACGTGCTTTCTACGGGCTGTGTCTGCTTTCCGTTGGCATAGCATTGAGTATGCTGGGAGTGCTGCTGGTATATCTGTTCATTCAGGGCGTGACCGGCATCAGCTGGAGCTTCCTGACCAGCTTTGCGTCGCGACACCCAGACCAGGCCGGCATCAAGGCTGCCATCTTGGGCAGCATCTACGTGGTGACGGTGGCTGGAGCAGTCTCGTTCATCCTGGGGGTCGCCACGGCGGTCTACCTGGAGGAATACGCGGCGCGCAGTAAATTTGCCAGAATCGCCAAGATCAATATCGCCAACCTGGCTGGTGTGCCGTCCATCGTCTACGGAATCTTGGGACTGCAGATATTCGTTCACAGCATGCACTTGGGCAAGAGCGTGTTGGCCGGTGGTTTCACCCTGGGCCTACTCGTGCTGCCGATTGTCATTGTGGCGTCCGGTGAGGCGGTGCGCGCGGTGCCGCCGTCACTCAGGGAGGCCGCCTATGGTTTGGGCGCCACCAGGTGGCAGGTCATCTGGCACATGGTAATTCCCCAGGCATTCCCTGGAATATTGACCGGAGTGATTCTGGCGGTAAGCCGGGCCATTGGTGAAACAGCGCCGCTCATCGCCATGGGAGCGTTGACCTTTGTGCCGTTCACGCCGGACAGCCCGCTAAGCAGGTTTACGGTGCTTCCGATTCAGATATTCAACTGGACGTCCCGCCCACAGGAAGGATTCCAAGAGGCTGCTGCGGCCGGTATAATCGTGTTGCTGGTGATACTCCTGGTGATGAATGCAGGCGCGGTGATTCTCCGCAATAAGTTCCAAAACAAATCGGAAAGCTGACCAGTCGCAAGACTTGGTCAGTAGCGCTTACACGCTGCGAGAATAGAAGACGAATGCAAGACCTGATTCGGACTGCCGAAACGCCATGAGGATAGAAATAGATTGCTAGACCAGGATCCAATTCTTCAGACCCGTGGACTTAGCGTTTACTACGACACCAAGAAAGTGGTGACTGACGTTAATCTGGACGTGGCGCGCAACCGCATAACGGCGATCATTGGACCGTCTGGCTGCGGCAAGAGTACCCTCCTGCGCTGCTTCAACCGCATGAACGACCTGATACCCTCGGCCAGAGTGGAAGGCCAGGTGATGTTTGACGGCCTTGATCTGTACGGCCACGGCGTTGATCCGACAGAGATTCGCTACCTGATTGGGATGGTGTTCCAGCGACCCAACCCATTCCCCAAGTCCATCTATGACAATGTAGCCTTTGGCCCCCGCATCAACGGTTTCAAGGGCGATATGGATGAGCTTGTTGAGCGGTCTCTGGTCCGCGCGGCCATCTGGGATGAAGTTAAAGACCGGCTCAATACCAGCGCTCTGGCTCTTTCCGGCGGCCAGCAGCAGCGGCTCTGCATTGCCAGGGCCCTGGCAGTGGAACCCAGGGTGATTCTAATGGACGAGCCCTGCTCGGCCCTTGACCCAATCGCCACGCTGGCTATTGAAGAACTCATGCGTGAATTGTCTGAGGACTATTCGATTATCATAGTTACGCACAACATGCAGCAGGCGGCTCGCGTGTCTCACTACACGGCCTTCCTGATGGTGGAAGAAGCACGAGTGGGGTTCATGGTGGAGTTTGGGGAGAGTCGTCAGATATTCACCAACCCTGAAGATGAGCGAACTGAAGCCTATATAACCGGCAGGTTTGGGTAGGCCAAGTAGTCTTTATGGTTAGAGCAGATTTTGCCAAGAAATCAGGAGCGGAGCATTCAGGTAGGCTGAGGGGGGGTTATGGTTAGAGCAGATTTTGACCGGAGTCTTGAAGAACTACAAGCCGAATTGGTGGAGCTTGGAGAGATTGTTGAAAAGGCCATCCTAAAGTCCATGGACGCCTTGGAGCGTCGAGATTTGACCATGGCCTACGAGGTTGTGGCCGAAGACGATCTGATCGACGAAAAGCGCTTCGACCTAGAAGAAAAATGCATCAACCTCATTGCCACTCAACAGCCTCTGGCAATTGATCTACGAACCCTGCTGGCGGTGCTCCATATCGCAGTTGAGTTGGAGCGCATGGGCGATTACGCAGAGGGCATTGGCAAGATTTGCATGATCATTGGCGATGACGTGCCAATGGAGTTGCCTAAACAACTGCCACTGATGGCTACCGCAGGCGTGACGATGTTGAAAAGAAGCCTAAAGTCATTGGTTGACCGCGATACAGACCTGGCCAACAACGTTTGGGACTCTGACGACGAAGTAGATGAACTGTATGACGGGGTTTGTCGTCAGATATTCCTGGATATGGGTGAGCATCCCAAGACCATTGAGGCTTCAACCCATTTCCTGTGGGTTGCCCACGACTTGGAACGCATCGCCGACCGGGCGACCAACATTGCCGAAAGGGTGATTTTTATGGTGACTGGTCGGAGCGGGCGTTATGAAACAACTCAGGAAGGGAATAAATCGTCAGATTGATGTCTAGCGATTGTGTCTGACCAGGCTTAATCGATTGCTCGTTGTGAGTGGTTGTTTTTTGGATAATTTTGGGTGACAATTGAGCTTAAGAGAGAGTGTGGTGTAGTGACTGCGGGATTTTGGAGTGAGCGGCTCCAGTAGCAACAGCGTGCGGTGCAAGTTTCTAAATGCAGCGATAGAACCTCTAATTACGCACCTATCAATTATGCAAGACAAGTACGAAAAAGAAATTGAAGAGATTCTCAAGAACGCAGGCGAAGCGGCACCAGACCAGCCGCGCGCCGAGTCGGAAAAGCCCTTAGAGGATCGCTCTAGGGCGGTGCGGAGAGCTGCTGAGGCCAATAAGCCAGAAGTATCCTACTCCCCCAGCAAAGGACGCTGGCCCACCATAACCCCAGGCAAAATTCTGCTGGTGGGCCTTGCTGTGGTCATTCTGGCCGCTCTGTTTAATCCTTTGCTGATTTGGGTGGGACTGGCTCTGCTGGTCTTTGGCTACCTGCTGTTTTTCATCACCCCCCGGAGTATCAACATTGAAAAAAGGTGGCGCGGGGAATCAGTCGAAGACGTAGGTGAGTCCCCTTGGGACCGGTTTAAACGCTGGTTCAAGAGCTAAATCCAGATTGGGATTGACCAGACTGGGATTTAATTGAATAAAAAAAGGGCGTCCCGATTAATCGGGACGCCCTTTTTTTATTCGCGGTTATCCAGACTTAACATGGTGGAGTTAATCTGACTTTGCGCTTTCTGGGTTGAGGCGTTGGGCCAGCGCCAGTATGAGACTGCCCATGTGGGGGTGGTCTGGTTCCACATCCACTCGGAAGCCAGCTTCCAGCATTCGTTTGGTACAAACTGGGCCAACAGAAGCCACCACTCCCGGCCCTTCAGCCAAGATGTTCCGCAGTGAAGCTTCTCTACCGGCGTTGGCGGCAATCGACAATAAATTGCCAATCTGAATCTGGCTGGTGAATGCCAGGGCGTCTATTTGTCCGCTTTCTAAGGCGTCGATTAGGCCCAGAACCGGTGTTACATCCTCAGGAAGACCCCACTTGTAGAGCGAGACCTCACGCACAGTAGCGCCGCGCTTTTCCAGTGCCTGGGTCAGTTGAGAGTTGGGCCCTCCGTAGGCTTGTATCGCCACATTCTTGCCGGATAGGTCTAGGCCGTCAATCTCCACCAAGAGATCAGCAGATGTAAACGGCTCCGGCGGCATGTGGTCAATATGCACCTTGTTGCGGCGCAGAATCGCGGCCGGTTTGGGGCTGCGGGCAATAACAGTAGCGGTCGTCAAGGCCTCTAGCATCTCGTCTTCCCGGCCTTGGGACGCGGCACTGTCGAAGAGCGCTTTGGTCCCCACTCCAGTCTGAAACACCATCACTTGAACAGTGCCCGAGCAGATATCGTCCACCAGGGTTCTCACCTCGGCCGTTTCGCCAAGGTGAATCTCCTGGAGCACTGGGGCGGGGTATGGCACCCCGCCGTTACGCTCAATCAAGGTCCCCATTTCTGAGAGCATGCGGGCCTCGACGTAAGCGATTGTTTTACCTTCTAAGGTTGCGGGACTTGAAGCTGCCAAATCAGTAGCGCCCTATACTGCGCACTCCCCCTCGCCCCGTTCCAACTTGTAGATGTTGGTGCGTTCCCAGTCAATGTACAGGTCGGAGCCGGGGGTGGCGTTGGCGATGGCTTGCTCGGCGTTCTGGGCAACTTCGGTCACTTCTTCCAGTCCAACGCGGTCCAAGAACTGGTTGAACTTCTCGCCGTCTGAGCGGTTGTCCTTGTAGTAGGTAACAACCTGTTTCAGTACGCCGGGAACGGACTTGGCCGGAATCTTGATCCGGGGAATCCGCGTGCCGATGCGGGAGTCCTGGACGTTGACGTCGCCGTAGTTTCCGCCCAAGAACATCTCGTAAGCAGGAATCTGCTGGCCGTCCGGTCCCTTGGTGGCCGCACCGTGGAAACCGATGTTGGCGATGTGGTGCAGGCCGCAACCGTTGGGGCAGCCGCTCATCTTGACGCGGATGTCGTTCACGCCTTCATCGGAAGTGAGATCCTTCCAGCTATCAATCTCTTCTTTAAGGGCGCCGGCCAAACCCATGGATGACGTGATACCGAGTTTGCAGCTATCAGTGCCGGGGCATGAGACCACGTTGCTGATGGAATTGGCATCGGATTCTGCTAGGCCAATCTTGGTCAGTTCGTCGAACACGTCGTGGAGCATATGCTCCGGGATGAAACGCAGGAGCAGGTTCTGTTCCTGGCTGACCCGCGCTCGGCCACCGGTGTACTTGGCCATGATGGTGGCCAGTGCGTGGAACTGGGAAGCGGAGAGATTACCGCGTTCTGGCTTCACGTGCGCCACGTAGTAGCCCTCTTGCTTCTGGGCTTCAACGTTGGTGTTGTACCACTTGGCATAGTCTGGGCCGTGGTCGTGGCCATTGGTGGAGTTGGGGGCCAATGCCGGAGGAGTCTCCGTCATGAGCTCGTCAACATCCATGTAGGGCTTGGGATCGATTGGTCCAATGTTTTTCAGTTCGGCTTCGACCAGGATCTTGAATTCTTCCAGGCCAATCCGGTCTACCAAAACCTTCAAGCGGGCCATCATGCGGTTCTTGCGAAGCATTTCGGCGTTGTTGAAGACGGTGAACAATGCTAGAGCCAACCGGAGGATGTCTTCCTCAGGTAGGAAGTCGTATAGAGGCTGGGCCAACCGAGGCATGATGGACGTGCCACCAGCGACGAATACCTTGAAGCCTCGCTTCTCTACGCCGTCAACCATTTTGATCTGGGAGACGTAGGTTAGGTCTTGGATGGCGGCGGCAACGTGGTCGTGGTCGTCGCAGCCGGTGAATGCGCTTTTGAACTTACGAGGGAACGCCTGGGTGATGGGATGGCGTACTGAGAACCGGACGAACGCCGCCAAGTAAGGCGTCGGGTCGAAGATCTCCGAGGTGCAGACCCCGGATGTGGGAGCGCCAACTACGTTACGCACCACGTTACCGCAAGCCTCACGAGTGCTCATGCCAGCCGCACCGAGCAGACGCAGGGCATCCGGGCATTCAGCCAATGGGACGTGATGGAACTGGAAGTTTTCCCTGGTGGTGATGTGGCCTTTGCCTAGGGGAGCATACTTTTCCGTGAAGACGCCCAGAGTTTCCATGGCTTCTGTGGTTAAGATGCCGCCGGGAAGCTTGATCCGTATCATCTGTACGTCGGCCTGGCGTTGGCCGTAAATACCCTGCTTCAAACGGAAGGGGGTGAATTGTGCGTTCTCCAGTTCACCCGCCACAAACTTCGCCGACTCCTCCTCCAACCGCACAATCTCATCATCCATGAAGGGGATAATGCCCGAAGATTTCTTGGATAGATCCAAGCTTTCGTTATAAATGGCTTCTAGTGTCTTTTCTTGTCCGGTCGAGGTATTGCTAGTCAACGTGTCCTCCAAAGTTTTGGGCAAATAAAAAACCCACCAATCAAATATCGGTGGGCTCAAAGGGTTCCTAGTCGTGTTGTTCGTTAAACGGCGAAGGTTACCTGATCCCTATGTAATAAATACAGGGACAACAAGAGGCGCAGGGGTTACCGTTCACCTTTAGCATTGCATTAGAGTCTACTCTCGCGAAAAATCTCTGTCAACAATCAAGCACAGAATTCTAAAGTCGGTGATGGCTATGCCTTTATGATTATGGCCCTCCGCATTGTCCGGGTGATACAATGAAGAGCTTGTGATACTATCATTCAAGTCATAATGAAATTAATGAACGGTTTAAACTGAAATGAATCATAGTATATTTCAGCCAAATTATAGAATCACCCCAACTATTAAAACCCACCTCGCAAACATCGAAAACAACCAGTGGTTGATTGAAAACGTGCTACTCATGCCTAAGCATGAGGCGTGGCTAAGTAGAGAGGTGAGAGTAGGTCGCGCGGTTGGCACAACGAAGATAGAAGGTGCTGAACTTGATGAACAGGCGGTTGCGCAACTAGATAGCCGATCATTGAACCGGTCCGATAATCCTGATGAGCAAGACAATATCAACGCGCTACAGGCATATGAATTCATCGACTATCTGAGTGATCAGACGGATATTCCAGTTGATGAGCTAGTGATCCGGCAGCTCAATCGATACTTCATAGCCAATGCTTCAACCATGCTGGCACCTGGGGTATATCGAAAAGGTGCAAACTCGGTTGGCGATTATCAACCGCCCGACCAAGGGGACGTGCCTGGGCTAATGAGGTCGTTTGCCCTGTGGCTAAGAAACGATGAGGATGACATCAGTCCGGTGGTTAAGGCTGGCATCGCGCACCTACACTTCGTCGCAATTCACCCATTTTGGGATGGCAATGGAAGAACGGCGAGAGGCCTAGAAACGCTGATTCTTCAAAGGACTGAGTTCGGATTCAAGAAATTACTAAATACTGAGATTGAGTTGTTCAACCTACGTGATGAGTATTTTTCGGCCATCCATGGATCCTTAGGAACAAGTTTTTCCGCAGAATATGATTTCACCCAATGGCTCGAGTTTACGACGACTGTCTTGGAGGCGGCGTCAAACATGCTTGTAGCAAACACGACCGACTGGCACCGCATGATGGAACGATTCCATGAATTCGGAGAAGAGACTGGCTTGCACACTAGGCAGGTTGATGGCTATATATATGCAATTCGAACAGGACATATCACACGGGGTCAGTACTTGGAAATAACGGGTGTGTCGCCAGTCACGGCTTCCCGTGATCTGGCGAACCTGGTCCAAAGAGGACTGCTTACCACTGAAGGCAAGACCCGTTCACGGGTTTACAGGCCGGTTTCCCTAGAAGTCTTCCAAAAAGCGGCAACACAAGCAGGCCAACTACCACTGCTTAAAGATGGAAAATAATTTCGATTTGGTATTTCCAATGAAAGGACACGCATGAAATCTACGGCTGATGTGGTAATTGTGGGCGGCGGTGTTATCGGCGCCAGTTTACTGTTTAACCTGGGAAGGTTGGGCGTGACGGATACGTTGCTGCTGGAGAAGGATGTCCTTGGTTCCGGTTCAACCGGTCGCTCCCAGGCAATCTGTCGGATGCATTATTCCAACCCGGTCACAGCCATCATGGCCTGGGAGAGCCTGGGAATCTTCAACAACTTCAAAGAAGTCGTGGGCGGAGAGTCGGGCTTCGTTGAGACTGGCTACCTGGTGGTGGTGACCGCTGAAGACAGCGTCGGTTTGGCCCGGAACGTGTCCATGCAATACGGACTTGGCATCGACACCATGCGTGTGACTGCCGCGGACCTTCGAGATATCGCGCCCATGGTTTCTGTGAGTGACGACGAGTTCATGGCCTGGGAACCAAAGTCCGGGTATGCCGATCCCTACATGGTGACCACGTCTTACGGTGCGCGGGCCAAAGAAATGGGGGCAGAGATATCCCTCCGCAACCCGGCTACTGCCATTGAAGTTGAAGGCGGACGAGTCAAAGCAGTAGTCACTGCGGAGGGCCGAGTGGAAACTCCGGTTGCCGTGGTGGCTGCTGGGCCTTGGTCCAAGCAAGTGCTGGGCAATATGGGAGTGGATGTGCCATTGGTGCCGGTGCGTCATCAGGTGGCGTCATTGACCCGCCCGGTGGACAAGCTGCCCATGCACCCCACGGTTGGCGATATAGCCCAGTCGTTTTCGTTCCGGCCCGACGGCAGCGCGCTGACGATGATGGGGTTTGGCCCGGAGGACGAGGTCGATCTAGAGACCTACAACCAAGGCGTGGACATGGATGTGATGGCCGAGGCTCTGGGCCGGTTGGCTCTCCGTATACCGGCCATGTCTGATGCCTACTTCCGGGGAGGTTGGTCGGGGTTGTTCACGACCACCCCAGACTGGCATCCTATTTTGGACGCAGTCCCAGGAATTGAGGGCCTTTATTGCGCAGTTGGCTTCAGCGGCCACGGTTTTAAGCTCGCGCCCATGATCGGAGTCACGATGGCTGAACTGATTGTGGAGGGCGCAGCAAAATCCGTGGATATCTCCCCCCTGCGTTTCAGCCGCTTTGAAGAGGGAGACCTGATGGAGTCCAGCTACCGCTACCGAGTCCTAGCCTAACCGGCGCAGCCGGGTTTTGACCCTTTGGGCGAATATAAACGTGTTTACTTTAGTCAAACGGATTTTTATGGTCTCTCTCGTTACCCTAGTGCTGCTTGGCGCGGTTCAGGGTAGTGATAGTCCTTCGCCCAGCGATGTTGCCGTTGGGCCGCATAAGTACAGTCTGCTCAGCTGGGAAGTGGAGCATTTCTTCGACAAATGGGCGCACAAGTTGCAGGACATACTTCCCTGGAACTCGGAGCCGTCTCGGGAAGTTCGAATCGCCCAAGCTCAGGAGTTCTTCGACCTGCGCTCTCAGATTAGAGCCCTAGAAAGGGAATCTACGTCTGACAACGCGGAACAAATTCGGCTGCTGGAACAACGGCGCAGCGACATGCAGCCCGACGTTGAAGAGACGATGGAATCTGAGATTAGTTCAGTTCTTGCCCAAGAGGGGTTCGTCTCTCGTATTGGGGTGATATTCCCTCCGGTGGACGTTGTGTACGCGGCATCTCCGGCGGTGCTGATCATCTCGCCCAGAGACCGTATTGCCCAGATTAACTCCACGCTGCTGAAACCTGGATTGTCGGGCTCGTTGCGAGGCGAATTGGAAGACGTAATCCTCCGCGAAGACGATGTGTCGGCCTTAATTGTGAGTACCGGCGGAGTTGCCACCTACCCCAGCGTAGTATCGGCGACGGGCTCCCTTCATGATGCCCTGATCATTACCGCCCATGAGTGGCTGCACCATTGGTTCTTCTTTCAGCCGTTGGGCCAGCATTTCTGGGACAACGCAGAGATGACCACCCTGAACGAGACTGCAGCGAGTATCGGCGGCGAGATTATCGGCGACCGTGCGTTCACCGCCATGACCGGAAAGGTGGTCAACCGAGAGCCAGAACCTTCAACCACCCCGCCAGACCCTGGAGAATTCGACTTCACAGAAGAGATGCGGGAAACGCGCATCAAGGCAGAAGAGTTTTTGGCTGAAGATCAGATCGAGGAAGCCGAATCGTACATGGAAGACCGAAGGCAATTCCTCGAGGAAAACGGCTACTTCATCCGCAAGATCAACCAGGCCTTTTTCGCCTTCCACGGCTCTTACGCCACCGGCGCCGGCTCAGTCAGCCCCATCGGCGACCAACTTCAAGAAGTCAATGACACCTCAGCCAGTCTGGAAGACTTTCTCAAAACTGTGGGTGACTTCAAGCGAGTTTCTGATCTGACAGATTACTTGGGAGTAGGCCAGCCCTAACCGCCCAGCAGCGTCTTTGACCGGTTTTTGAGAATGTCTTCGGCTTGGGACATTATCTCGCGGATGATGTAGGACGCTGGCTCCACGGAGCGAATCAGGCCTGACGCAGCACCCGCTCTCACCGGTGCGGTGGTGGCGTCTTCAGCAGCGGCGGCAGTGGCAATCTGTTCCCTAAGCTCGCTTTGCCGCTCCATCATTGCGGCTTCCCGCCCGTGCCAGGTGTCGGTGAAGGTATTGGCAATCACCCGGTCGCCCACAGTCATCGGGAATGGCGCATCGGAAACTAGGTCATAGACTTTGGTCTGAATCGTGGCGTCGGCGTCAGCGATGACAACTTGGCCTTTGGCCCACTCCGGCCCAGCCCACTCCAGGCTGGCAACGAACCTAGTACCCAGCCAAACACCCTCTGCGCCCAGCATCAGAGCGGCGGCGAGACCTGGGCCATCCGCGATGCCACCGGCGGCTACCACTGGTATTTCCCCGGCAATCTTAACCACGGCACGCACGAATGAGAGAGTCCCCATGTAGCTGGTGTGCCCACCGGCCTCGCTGCCTTGGGCAATGATCACATCTGCACCGGCGGCTACAGCCTTTTTGGCGTCGGCCAGTGACTGTACCTGGGCAAAGGCCATCACACCGGCATCTTTGGCTTGTTCAATGAACGGAGTTGGGTCGGCGAAGGAACAACCCACCGCGGAGACTTTGGCGTCCAATGCGGCCTCAATGTTTTTTTCAATGCCGGAGGCCGAGGAAATAAAACCGACTCCAAAAGGCAGGTCGGTCTTTTCCCTGACGGCCTGTATCTGCTCTTTGAGCCAGCTAGGGTCTGGATTCAAGGCCGCACCAATCATCCCAAAACCGCCAGTTTTTGACACGGCTGATGCTAGGTCAGCAGTCGCAGTGCCGGTCATCGGTGCGCTGATGATAGGAAAGTCTATTCCGAGCAGAGTGCAGAGTCTGGTTGTGATCATAATTGGGTCTCCATTGATTGGTTGATAAACGGAGCGGTTTGGGTCTCGATTGAACTGAGCCGCTCAAATGTCACCCTGAGCGAAGCGAAGGGTCTGCCAAATTATTACTTGGAAGATTCTTCGTCGCTTCTCTCCTCAGAATGACAGATCTTAAGCAGGTTTCAAATATTGAAGTTAGTCTAAAGCGGAATGTGGCCCCCATCTCCGACCTTGTCGAGAGTCTCAACTTTGTCGAACCTAACCCTCCCGGAGGGAGAAGGGACATTGCGTCTTAATTTGAATTTTATTCAAAAGGGGATAGTTATTGTCCTAAACCCAAGGTGAGCGTTTGGATCGGTCTTTTTGGGAGGTGGCGGCGGAGAGGCCTTGGCGTTCTAGTGAGTCGGCCAGCATCCGCCTGAATACGCGGCGGTCTCCGGCGCTGACCACGGCCTGTTCGTGGGACTCGGAGATGGCTACTGGGTACCCCTGGCCACGCTGGCATTGGTCCCAGACTAGCCCGTGGGCGAGAGACAGCAGAGTCTCGTTCTTGGCCACCCATTTGGGGATCTCAACTCGGCCAATCTCTTCTCCCGCGTTGATATAAAAGAAGTAGATCTTGTTGGCTTCGTTGTAGGACTCCCTGGAGACCGAGGAATTGGTCTTGTAGACCGGGGAACGCCAGCCAGGCTCAAGTAGCCGCTGGAACAGGTCTCGGTCTAGAAACTCGTTGGCACCGTTGCAGGGCTGCTGAGTGGAACGGCGGTTGTTGCAGGACTGGGTGCAGACAGTAACGTCATGGGGGCAAAGGGAGCAGCGGACCGCGTTCACAGCCTCGGTGCTTCTTGGGAAAGACACATAGGCAGCCAGCGCCACGGGGCGGGTCTCAGCCAGCTTTTCCAGTCGGTTCATCACTGGCAGCAACCCATCGCCAACAATGGCATCAGTTATGTAAGGGCGGTACGCCTGACCAGACAGAGGCCACATAACCAGAGAACCGTCGACCAAGCCCAAAACCGGCAGGTCCGGATGGCATTCTTCGACGGTGTTGGCTAGGGTTTCGAGTTCTTTTACGGTGCGCACCAGGCCCAGCAGCCCGCCGCTGATCATCTCCTCGCCGGTGGAGTTGGCCGGGTCTGTGATGTATAGCTCTTCCTGAGTGGTGGCTAGGTGCGGCTCGCTGAAAAGTGTGGCGTCGGGGTTGGAGCCGTAGGTCAGCACGCAGCCGCCAAAATTCAGCAGATAGCAGGCCACCGGCAAATGCCGGTCAACGTCGATATGGGAACCGTCCACGGCCGCTACTATCCAGTCTTTCAGTGGTGGTGGAGGCGGGTAAGCGCCAAGTAATGATTCTTCAACTTCAGCCGCCAGGTAGGGGCGCTGTTTGGTGTCTGCCGTTTTTTCGGCGGCGGTGTCGGGGTCGATGCCGGACGCAGAGTTTATCAGGGCCGTGAGCCGCTGTTCTCTCGCTTGGCTGGCCCCACGTACCGACTGGGTGAATTGGTCCAGTTGGAGGACCGTTTGTCCCATGTCCAGTCCCAAATTATTTTTCCCTTTGGGCTAACTGTTCTTTGTTGCTAACCAACCGAGATTACCTGAGGACCCGTTCGTCGCCGTTGCGGCGGGTGATTTGCTGTTGGTCCAAGTGTTCCATCAGCGGCAGGATATATTTGCGGCTGCTGTCGAACATGGTCCGGGCATCGGCCACCGTGATACTGCCCTGAGCCTTGAGGTGTTCGACGATTCGGTCGGTCATTTCTTTATAGGCTGACGCCGCGAAGATCACGCCGTCGGCGACTCGCACAACCTTGCCCTGGTCGATGAGCACTGACAGCAATTCTTGGCTGACTTTGGCATCGGCGGGAGGAGAATAAGGGTCTTTCTGCAGCGCGTTCAAGTAAGCCGCCGCCTCTTCTTCCATCTTTTCAGTCAGGGTGATTTCGTGGTCCGGGAGCCGCAGCGATTGCCGTTCGTCAACCACGATGTTTTCATCTACCAGGCGTATTAGTGCACGTTGGTAGACCGGTTGGGACAAATCCAGACGACTGCGTATCTCCTGGGCTGGGACGCCTTGTCTCAGGGGGTATTGGGTGTGAAAGAGCTGGAGCGCAGAGGCGACTTTACTCTTGAGAATGTCCCAACCCTGGGCTGAATAAACCACCGCTTCTGAGTCGGTGCCGAAATCACCGAGCGTTACGATATGGCCGTCTTCAGTCAGTTGGCTGACCCGTTGCGAAACTTCCTCTCTGGGCAGGTTAGTGCGTTGGGAAAGGGTGGTCATGTCACAAGGGCCCCACTGCTCCGCGACGCTGATGATGATGTCGCCGCCGGTACCCTGGTCAAGGGTCATCATGCGCTCAATGACATCATCGTCAAAGCGTTTGTATCGTCTTCGCGGGTTGGGATCAACTATCTGGCCACCGCCCAGAGTATTCTCTGCGGAACGGATAACAAAGAAGTCGCCCTTCACAACCGGGAGCGGGTCGGAGAGGAGTAGTTGGACCCAGCCTTCTTCTCCGGCGTCTAACCGGTCGGCATCCAGGAGTCTGACCCGGGCCGAGGCCTCGCTGGTGAACAGATGAAAAGTAACGCCTTGATTGTGCTTCAGCGGGTTGGGAGCGTTCTTGACCATACGCAGGCGTGCATCCAAGCGGTAGGTGGGCTTGAGCCAGCCTGGAATCGTCAGGATCTCGCCGCGTTCGACCTCGTCCTTGGAAAGGCCGGAGAGGTTCACTGCCAACCGCACACCAGGGTCGGTTGCGTCGACTTTGGTCTTGTGGCTCTGGAGACCCCGGACCCTGGCTTTCTGACCGGATCCGGCCAGTTCGACTTCCTGGCCCACGGTAAGCGTTCCGTCGATGAGAGTGCCGGTGACTACAGTGCCAAACCCGGAAATGGTGAAGCATCGGTCAATGGGGAGGCGGGGACGACCCAAGTCTTTCCTGACTTCTGTCTTGTCTAAGATGGAATCCATGGTGGCTTTCAGTTCGTCCATGCCGTCGCCGGAGTAGGCCGAGACACCGACCATAGGACAACCCTCAAAGGAAGTGCCTTCCAGTGCGTCTTCAACCTCGGCCTTGACCAGTTCCACCATCTCTTCGTCAACTAGGTCAGTCTTGGTGATTACGACCAGGCCGCGGGTGATTTGAAGGATGTTCAGGATTGCCAGGTGTTCTCTGGTCTGGGGCATGACGCTTTCATCGGCGGCCACAATCAGCAAGGCCAGATCGATGGCGCCGACGCCGGCCAGCATGTTCTTGATGAATCGTTCGTGGCCTGGGACGTCAACAATGCTGACCTCTCGGCCGCTGGGGAGAGTCATCCAGGCAAAGCCAAGATCAATGGTCATTTCCCGAGCTTTTTCCTCGGGAAATCGGTCTGGGTCGATGTCGGTGAGCGCTTTAACCAGGGTAGACTTGCCGTGGTCCACGTGCCCGGCAGTGCCTATTACGTACATGACTGAACGCCTCTAACAGGAATGGATACAGGATAGCATCCGAGCCTGAAATCGAATAGCGGTCAAAGACGCCACCCTACTCCAAGAACCGGGTGAACGCTTGGTTGGCTAGTAGGTAGGTCTGTTTGGTGAGTTTTAGGCAGTCGCCATCTTGTTCTAGTAGACCCAGATTAAGGCATTCTTGGATGGCTGTTTGGAACTTTTTGGCCAGGTCTGTTCCGGCTATTTCGGACGCTTCAGTTAAGTTCAGGCCGTCAAGCAATCGCAGGCCCAAAAACATGGTCTCGGAGCAGGTGGTTTCCAGGCTGAGGTGTTCCCAGCCGCCCAGGGTTGGGATGCCTTGTAGCGCGGTCTCAACGAACTCGTCCAAGGGTTGGCCGCCCGAGTCGGCCCAATTTGCGGCCTTAGTGTTGTAGTCTCGCGGCGACAATACGGTCCAGAACCGGTACTCACCCAGACGAGAATGTGCGCCAGGGCCTACGCCCAAGTACGGCCCGTTCTCCCAATAAACCAAGTTATGCTCGCAGGCCCGGTCGGGCAGCGACCAGTTGGATATCTCATAGTGGTGGTAGCCGGCAGTGGCCAGAGCCTCGCGGGCGTGTTGGTACATGTCTGCGGCCATATCTGAATCTGGCTCGGGAATTTTCCCTTCTGCGGCCCACCGGTGCATGGGCGTGCCCTCTTCTATGGTCAAGGCGTACAGAGATATGTGCTCTGGTGTTAACTCAATCAACGAACTGAGGGTTTGACGCCACTGCTCCATTGACTGGTTGGGCAGACCGTACATCAGATCAAGGTTCACATTGTCGAACCCGGCTTTGCGGGCGGATTGGAACGCCTCAACCGCCTCGGATGCCTGGTGACGGCGGCCCAGCAGGTTCAATAGGTGGTTATCCAGGCTTTGGACGCCAATGCTCAGTCTGTTGACCCCTTGCTTGAGAATCCCGGCACAGCCGGCTTCGTCCAAGTCTCCTGGGTTGGCCTCGATTGATATCTCTGCTTTGGGGTCGACCTGGAACGATGACTGGATGGCCGCCAGAATCTGCTCTATATAGCCCTGGGGCAGGTAGGAAGGAGTGCCACCGCCGAAGAAGACCGACTTTACCGGCGGGTGGCCCAATGCATCGCCCCAGCAGGTGATTTCAGAGGTGATGGCCGGTAGGAACGGCTCGATTAAGTTCTCGATTCCCTGGTAGGTATTGAAATCGCAGTAGGGGCACTTGGTCTTGCAAAAAGGCACGTGGACGTAGAGCCCCATTCCAGAGGAGGGAACAATACGGAGGGAGTTACTCGTCGTCAATCAACCTGCTCTTGCCATCGACCACACTTTCGGGGTCTTCGTCTTCGGGGCGATCGGATTTGGGTTCAACACCCATGTGCTCGTCAACGATAGCCGGAGAAGCTAGTTTGGTGAGGAATAACAAGGCCAGACCAACGACGATCAGATCATCAAACCGGCCAATTATGGGAACACGATCCCTGATTAGGTCTACGGGCGAGATTACGTAGACGATGGCCAATGGGACCAGCATGCGCAGGAAGATGGAGACGCGTTTGTCAAAGGTCAAGCGCCAGACTAAGACCGCAAACTTGATGAGTTTGGGCAGCATGCGCGGGGCTAGGAAATACAAAAGCGGAAACATTAATCTATGGAACATGGTCACACTCTAAAGGAGCATTGGCTCATCGTTAAATTATAGGCCAAGGTGTGATAACTTGAAACCGGTCAGCACGCTCACTGTTATCTCATTGATAATACGTGCGACTGGCCAAATTGGGCTCATTTATCGTGCGTCCAACAATTAATTTCACTGATGATAAAGGGGTGCTCATGCCTAAGGCAAAACGTCCCCAGACAATCGGCGCTCTCCGCAAGAGCAATTATGAAGTCCTACCCGTTCGCGAGGAACTGAGAAAGAACCTAATAGCCAAGATACGAGCGGAAGAGGTTGTCTTCCCTGGTATCGTTGGTTTTGAAAATACAGTTATCCCCCAACTGGAGAACGCCATCCTGGCCGGACAGGACATCATCCTGTTGGGCGAGCGCGGCCAGGCCAAGTCTAGGATTATCCGCAGTATGACCAATCTGATGGATGAAGAGATCCCTAAAATCGCCGAGTGCGAGATCAACGACAACCCCTACGACCCAATTTGCCGACCCTGTCGCGACAAGGTGGCTGAGTTGGGCGATAAAACTCCCCTGGAATGGCTATCGAGGGACGACCGATACTCCGAGAAACTGGCCACACCCGATATTTCCATTGCAGACCTCATCGGTGAGATCGACCCGATTAAAATTGCCGAAGGACATTATTTGTCCGATGAAATGGCAATCCACTACGGACTGGTGCCCCGCACCAACCGGGGTATCTTCTGCATCAATGAACTACCAGACTTGGCGGAAAGAATTCAAGTGGGGCTGTTCAACCTGATGGAAGAACGGGACGTGCAAATCAAGGGCTACCGGGTTCGGTTACCTTTGGACGTGTTTGTGGTCTCGACCGCCAACCCTGAGGACTACACCAACCGTGGCCGAATCGTGACTCCCCTCAAGGACCGCTACGGCTCTCAAATACACACCCACTACCCGCTGGACGCCAAAGACGAGATAGCCATCATGGACCAGGAGCGCACCAAGTTCCCCGAAGAGGACAAATTGGTGATTCCTGATTACATGAAAGAGACGCTGGCAGAGATTACCACTCAGGCCCGGTCAAGTAGTGAGATCAACCAACGCTCCGGGGTCAGCGTTCGGGTGACCATCGCCAATTTTGAAACACTGCTGGGTAACGCGGTGCGTCGTAGCATCCGAAACAGCGAAGAATGGGCCTGCCCAAGAGTCAGCGACCTGTCATTCATTGTCGCATCGTTCGCCGGGAAGATTGAGCTTGAGACCTTTGAAGAAGGCCGCGAATCACGCTTGACCGATGACCTGACCCGCCGCGCCGTGCTGCGCACCTTTACCACCTATTTCGAAGTCGATGAACTTGATGCGATTGTCACCGCCTTTGATCTGGGCAACCGAGCCGAGACCGGCAGCGAAAAACCGGGCGTGGACTACGCGGATATGGTCAAGAACATTGACGGCCTGGCCCAAGCGGTCAAAAAACTGACCGACGACGAACGACCAGAGGTCATCGCCTCTGCCGTGGAGTTCATCCTTGAAGGCCTGCACCTCAGTCGCAAGCTAAACTGCGACCGTTCCGGCGTCGCTGCCGTCTACAAGCGGTAAACCCGAGACTAAACGGCGCGCCAAACCCTCCCCTGACGCTGGCGGCTTGTCTTAGAAAATCGCCGGAGCGTATAATTAGAATTAATGTTCTAGTTTGTTCTATTTATTTGTTGAGTGACAGGGAGGGGCAATGGCCGGAGCCGACGTTCAAGAGATCTACTGCAAGACTCTACTCAATAAGATTGACGTGCCACGGTTTCCTTTTAAATGGACCATGAACCCCTATCGAGGTTGTCGCCACGCTTGTACCTACTGCTACGCCCGACCCACCCACGAGTTTTTGGGCATGGACTCTGGCAAGGACTTTGATACTAAGGTCTTTGCCAAGGTGAACGCCCCCGAGGTCCTACGTAAAGAACTACAACGCCGCAGTTGGCGCAATGAAAGCATTGCCATCGGCACTGCCTCAGACCCCTACGAGCCCGCCGAAGCCGAGTATAAAATCACCCGCCGCCTGCTGAAGGTTCTGCAGGACTTCCACAACCCGGTGACCATCACCACCAAGGGCGTTCTGGTACGCCGTGACGTCGATATTTTGGCTGAACTCAGCCAAGTGGCCGACGTTCACGTTAACTTCAGCATCGGGACAATCAATGAGAAAGTCTGGCGCACTATGGAGCCGGGCACTCCACGGCCAGAAGCTAGGTTGGAAGCCATGCAATACCTGGTGGAGAACGGTGTGTCGGCCGGTGTGAATATGGCCCCGCTACTACCCGGTATCTCCGATGATGAAGCGAACATGCAAGCGGTGGCGGAAGCAGCCTATGACCACAAGGCCCAGTATCTGAGCGCCAATGTGCTGAATCTTAAACCTGGTGCCAAAGCGTGGTTCATTCCCCTGCTGAAAGAGTCCTACCCACACCTGGTTTCCGCCTATAACCGACTCTTTGTGAACAACAATACCTACGCGCCACAGTTGTACACTAAGAGCGTAATGGAGACCTTTGACCGTGTGAGACGTCAATGGAACCTGCCCGAGCGGGCCAAGGTCCAAGAGAATATGGCACCCAAAGGCCAGTTGCAGATGCAATTTGCCTTTGCCGCCTAAACCGGGCTAACGACCGAATCCCTAGTGACAATCAGTTGCGATCAGTAACGGGAAACGTTAATCTCAACCAGCTTACCGGTGACTAAGAAAATCACCCGTTCCGCAATGTTGGTTGCTCGGTCGGCAATGCGTTCCAGGTCATGGGCAACCCACAGCAGATACGTTGCCCTCTGAATCGTGTCCGGGTCCCCAATCATGAACGTCAGTAATTCCCGGTATACCTGGTCATAGAGGTCGTCGACCTCGTCGTCAGCCTGACAGACAGCATTGGCTTTCACCATGTCTCGGTTCAGCAGAGCATCTATGCTGTCGTTCAGCATGGTGGTGGCCTTTTCAGCCATCCGGGGAATGTCGATCAACGGCTTTAAGGGTGGGGCATCTCCCATGGACAGGCTTATTTTGGCGATACCTTCGGCGTAATCGCCCATCCGCTCCAGTTCCACCACAATGTGCAGCAACGCAATAATGGCCCTTAGGTCGCCGGCCATTGGCTGCTGAGTGGCAATCATGTCCACACAGCGGTCTTCGATTTCAAACCGTTTCTGGTCAATGTAATCGTCGTCGTTGACCACTTCTTGAGAAGCTACCAAGTCGCGCCGTTTCAGCGCGTCAACGGCCCGGTTGATAGACTTGCCCACAATCTGGGCTAGTGTCTCCACTTCTTGTTGTAGCTGATTCAGTTTTAGGTCGAAATCTTCTCGGGGCATGGCTGCCTCCATTTAAATGACCCGGTAAACCGGGTAAAAGGCTGGGGTTCCGATACTGGATTGACCAGTTGAAACTTTTTTAAATGGCCTGGTTTAATCCTAACCCTTTTAGACCTTCTTCCAGAAGGGCTCTCTCTTGCGCTGTTGATCCAGTAGCGATACGTCTAGCAGTTCAGGAGTGGCACCTGCGGTGGGTGGCGTTGGTAGTTTGTAGCCAATAGCGTCGAACACCTCTGTGTTGGTGTAATAACCGTTGTAGGTCTGGAGCACCAACTGGTCGAAAAATGCCGGGTGGGCAGTTTCAACAGACCTGAGTAGTTCATCCTTGGCTGTGTCAGAGAGACTGCCAAATCCTTCGGACGAAAGCTGTCCTGCCGCCACCGTGATGCTGGCCAAACCCTCGTTGAACATCCGCGTAAAGCCCGCGTTTGCCGCAGCAACGCCTTCAATGAAAGTCGCTATTCCCAGATTGCCGGCACCGGGCAGCTTATCTTTGGGGGGGATGATTCGGTTGAGGACGTCGGCCAGCAAAGACCGTTGTGCTGGAGAAAATACCTGCTTGGTGTTGCTATTGGTGTCGCTCAATGTGGGCTCCTGTTCCAAACAACCTGGGAATCGCCCGGTTGTTTGGGTTATTTCTGCTGATTATTTGGTGAACCGTTTTTAATATCGGTTACATCTAAAAAGCTGTTCGGTAGAGTCCGTGATTGGAGCCTACAAGGGTCTGACAAGGATACTCTCACGGTTAGAACCGAGTCAATTTTGGCCTGGTCGGATTAAATCAGAACTAGATAGGGAACCTTCGCTGCGAAGCTTTTCATACGAAAGACCGATTGATGGGTGATTCATGCCAAGAGTATTATGATTGTAATGACTCGGCACCGGACTTAGTCACTGTATTAATCGTTAGTAGGCAGAGGACGTTCTAAAGCGGCTGCTTATTCGTAACTTTAAATTGAAATACCGATGACACGATATAACCCATTCTTCGGGTTTCTTAAAGCGGTGATCTACGCTGGCGAGCGTTGGTTTCAAGTCAACGGCGGCGTGATCGAGTCGGTGGCTGATGGCCGCCGGGATAACCGCTATTGGCTGGCGACCAAATATTTCAGTTGGCGCAAGTTTTTCAACTTGGCCCGGATTGAGATACAGCTTAGGTTTGCCAAACGGGTGATTTGGGGTTCTCCCTACGAGTGGGAGATCGATACCACCAACATCAGCCAACTAAAATGTCCTCTTAGCCACACCAGAAAAGGCACCATCCACTGAGACCAGGGCGTGACGGACTATGACCTATTCACCTCGATGGTCGACCAGATTAAACACTCCTGTCTGTGGCTCACCCTGTATAGCTGGGGCGAGCCCTTCCTGAACCAGCGAATCCACGAATACATCGCCTATGCCCACAAGCAGAAGATTGCCACAATCATCAGTTCCAACCTGAACAAGCCGCTGACTCTGGAAATGGCTGAGCAGGTGATCAAGTCTGGGCTGGACGTGATGATCGTCTCTTTGGACGGGGTCACTCAAGATGTTTATGAGGTCTACAGAGTGACCGGTCACCTGGATCGCGTATTGGATAACCTGAAGCTACTGGACGAGAAAAAAAGGAGCGGGGCTCAAAAACGCCATACATCGAGTGGCAAATAATCGTCATGAAGCAGAACGAACACCAACTGGAAGAGGCTAAAGTCCTGGCAACTCAGTTGGGCGTGGACTCTCTGGTGTTCAAGAAAGTGGACTTCCCCCACGGTGAAGACGATACGGCCGAGGCAGAACGCTGGTTGCCCCGTGAGCACCCGGAATACCTACGGAAAGACCCATTTTATAAACCGTACTCCGAAGATGGCCAAGTCTGCTGGAGTTTGTGGCGGACCGCAGTGATCAGCTGGGATGGTGGGTTTGTTCCGTGCTGCTACCTCACCGATAAAACCGAGGACTTTGGCGACCTCAACCTGTCGTCTGTCAAAGAAGTTTGGAACAACTCCAGTTACACCACGGCGCGGAGCTTGTTCAACGACAAGTTCGTGCCCGGCGAGTGGGTTGGTTGCTTGGATTGTAGTGTCTACCAGGGCAGTGCCGCTGCTCAGTGGAGAGGGCCAGTAGACCTCCATCAAGAGCCGGTGGTCCTGCAGATTAACGGGTCTAGGCCCGCCACCAAAAATGGAGCGGTGAAGACGGATGAATCGGGTGTCGTGGAAAACGGAATGGGACACCCTGGCGATAAAATAGAAAAAGCCAAGTCAGAATAACCTGTCTGACGCAAGGGCCAATTGCATCTGGACACCCCTAGGATTCTCGGCCACGATTTAATTGATATTACATCTATCGACAAAAGTTCTTCTAAGAGAAATTTCTTTAGTGTGGATGCATCAAAGCTAGATGAGACGCAAGATTTAAGTGGCGTGGACTGTCCACCTCACCTGAACAACGGGGGTCATCGTATGGAGCCTGATAATGGCTACAACTAAAAACTACCTGCCCCAGATTCCGATTTCCAAGGCATGGCTCCCTCATTTGAGGGAGGTGGCCCTGGTTGTGGGCGCGTATTTCGTCTACATGTACTCCCGAGCCCTGGTATTTGACGATTTTCAAGGCACGGCTCTGGCCAACGCCTGGCGAGTCATAGAATTTGAGCAGAAGGTTGGTTTTTTCTGGGAGCCGGTCTGGCAGGCTTGGACCATTGAAAGCGCCCAATCCCTGGTCATCTTCTTCAACTGGGCCTATATAGTCACCTTTTTCCCCATCGTCCTGACGGCTGCGATTGTCCTGTATTTCACCGACCGTGACCGGTACAAGTACTACCGTAACGTGGTCTTGCTCAGCTTCATCATTGCGCTGATTGGGTTCATGCTGTTCCCGCTGGCACCGCCTCGGATGATCGCGGAGCATTTTGTGGACTCGATCAACGCCTTTGGCCCATCTGGATACGCCAGCCGCGAACTCACCAACTACTACAACGCTTACGCTGCGATGCCCAGCTTGCACTTTGGCTGGACGGTGATGTTTGGGATCATATTCCTGCGCACTAATAACAATCTGATTAAGGTATTTGGCGTTATCTACCCCACGCTGACACTGTTCGCCATCACGATCACCGGCAACCACTACATCATGGATGCCGTTGGCGGCGGCCTGCTGATCATTGCCTCGTTCTTGACCATGGAGATTGGCATTCGTCGGCGGCTCTATGTGCCTGTTGTATTCTCATGGGCGCGGGCCAGATTGGGGCAAACCTCTGCTACCGACAAACTACCGTCGGCGGCCGATTGAGCAGTATTGAAAGGGAACTCTGTATTAAAAGACTGAGTTGATATGGCCCGAACTCTACACCCTTGTCCAGAGCCTGCTATTCTGAGTCCGCCGGGAGGCGGGGGAAGAATCTGCCAAGTAGCATGTAGCAGGCGGAGTTACAGCCCCAGTGGAGTGTCGGTTACGGCGTAGTATGACAGATCCTTCGGATTCGCTCAGGATGACATTGGTGCGGTAAGGCGTGGTTTATCGTCAAACGCTTCCTTCGGCATCCCCCGGGTGACCTTATTGATAATGATATGAATTCTGCCATCAGAGACAACCGGGCGGCATTTACGGAGATTGCCCTCTACGTAGGAGCCTACGTAGGCTATCTGCTCACCAGGGGCCTGGTGCACGCTGACACCCGCGCTGTGGGGCTGGTTAATGGCGAGCGTGTGGTTTCATTGCAGAATGACCTGGGTTTTTTGTGGGAGCCGGGCTGGCAGAGCTGGGCTGTGGAGAACGTGAAAGCCCTGGTGGTGACCATGAACTGGGTGTACATCATCACCTACTGGCCGGTAATCTTCCTGGCCGCTTTTGTCTTGTTCATCAAAAGCCGCAGCGACTATAACTTCTACCGTACGGTGGTCTTCATCAACCTGGCCGGGGCGCTGCTTATATTCATGACCTTCCCGGTGGCCTCGCCGTTCGCCATTCCCGGCGTTGACCTGGTGGACTCGATTCAAGAGTTTGGGCCAAAGTTCTACGGCAGCGAAGACATGGCCACCTTCTACAACATCTCAGCCGCAATGCCCAGCCTGCACTTTAGCTGGACGGTGATCCTGGGTGTGTTGTTCTGGCGGTCGTTTCCTGGAAAATATCGCCTGGTTGGGTTGCTGTACCCATTTCTGACTTTCTTCGCCATCACCCTCACGGGCAACCACTTTATCTTGGACGCCGTGGCCGGCGGGGCTCTGGCCGGTTTTTCGTTTGGTGTGGTCTTGCTTTTGCGAGCGACTGTGTGGCGACAACCACCCAAACTTATCGCCTAGACTAGCGTCGTTTGCCCCACAAGGGATGTTGGAACGACGGCAGGCTCAGCCGGTCAATGGGCCGGTCTTCAGCCACCGGTTCCAGCTCAGGTTCTTCAGGAGCAGGCGCTCGGTAGGGCTGACCCAATTGCCGGTCCGGCCCCAAACTACTCAAGTGCTGCGAGAGCGAATCCAGGCTGTTTAGGTTATTGACTGGTAGGAAGTCGTCCACGAACGGCAGCGCAGCCTTCATGCCCTGGGTTAGGGGCTGGTAGGTGGGCGAACCCAGGAGTGGGTTCAGCCAGATTAGCCGGTGGCAACTGCGTTGTAAGCGGGACGTTTCTTTGGCCAGTAATTCCGGGTCGCCCCGGTCCCAGCCGTCGGAGATTATCAGCACCACTGCCTGGCCCCTTATCACCCGCCGCAGCCATTGGTAATTGAAGGTTTTAACTGCGTCGCCGATACGTGTTCCACCAGCCCAGTCGGGCACCGCCTTGGAAACTTCATCAATGGACTGGTCAATGCTGCGGTACTTCAGGCTCCTGGTGATACGCGTAAGTCGTGTGGCGAACAAGAACGCTTCAAGCTGGTCGAAATCACCGGAGATGGTGTGTATGAACTGCAAGAGCATACGGGTGTAGCGTTCCATGGAGCCGCTTACATCGCAGATCAGCACCAGAGAGCGCGGTTTTTCCTTGGGTGTCCGGTGGGCCAGGTCCAAGAACTCGCCGTTGTATTTCAAGCTCTGCCGCATGGTCCGTCTGAGGTCCAAGGGGCCAGACCGCCCGGGGGCCACTCGCCGGGTGCGGCGGTGTCCCAAATCCCAGGTCAGGTTGCCCATCATGTGGCGGGCTTCGGTCATCTCCATAGCAGTGAATTCAGAGAAATCCTTCTGTCGGAATACCTCAACCGCACTGTAGGTGCGGCTCAAATCCACATTCTGGACCGAGTCGTCATCGGGATCCCCTTCCAAAAAAATATCGCCCTCTGCTTCGTCATCGCGACCGGTCGAAATCTGAGGTTTCTTGAAGCGTTTCTGTTCTCCCAACGAGCGTAGATCCATGGTGGTGGTGCGATCAGAAGGCTTGCGCCAGAACACCTGGAAAGCCTCGTCAAAAATGGGTAAGTCCTGCTTGCGGTGCACCAGGATGCTGCGGGCTGCCTGGAAGAACTCACCGCGCCGACCAATGGATACGTGCTCTGTGGAGCGGACCAAGTCCAGCATGTTTCCGGATCCGATCTCCAGCCCTACCCTACGCAGCATCTCGCCAAAGAGCGTGAGGCTATGCAGTATGTGGCCATCTTCACCGGCATCATTGGGGAGGATTGGGATTGGACCCGGAATTCTATCCGCCATCTAAAACCCCTTAACCGCGGCCACGGCCGCCTCGACGGGGGCCGCGGTTCTTGGAGCGTTCCAGCATGGCGCGGACGGGTTCGCCCTTGACCGATTCTATGTCGTCCTGGTACTTGAGCATCATGCCCAGGGTGTCGTCGATCACTGCCGGGTCTAGTTCAGTTTGGTTCAAGGCTAAGAGCGCCGACAGCCAGTCCAGGGTTTCGGTGATGCCCGGAATCTTGAATAGCTCGGTCTCACGCATCTCCTGGATGAAAGCGGTGACCTGTTCGGCCAGCCTCTTGGGTGCGTCCGGAAGTCTGGCAGAGATGATTTGCAGTTCTTTCTGGTAATCAGGGTAGTCAACCCAGGCGTAGAGACAGCGGCGCTTCAGGGCGTCGTGAATTTCTCGGGTGCGGTTGGATGTGATGATCACTATGGGCGGATGGGCAGCCTTGAAAGTGCCCAACTCCGGGATGGTGATCTGATAGTCGGCCAGCAGTTCTAGCAGGAACCCTTCAAATTCTTCGTCAGAGCGATCAAGCTCGTCAATCAGGAGCACCGGCGGTCGCTCTTCGGCCTCGTCAATGGCCTGGAGCAGCGGGCGTTTAATCAGGAACCGCTCGCTGTAGAGGTCTGCGTTAGCCGAATCCCGGTCAACGTCGCCAGACGCTTCCATCAGGCGAACCTCCAGTATCTGGCGGGCGTGGTTCCACTCGTAGACAGACTGGTTGATGTCCAAGCCTTCGTAGCATTGGAGTCTGATTAGCTTGGTGTTCAACCCGGCAGCCAGGGCGCGGGCGATCTCGGTCTTGCCAACGCCAGCTTCGCCCTCTAAAAACAGGGGCCGCTGCAATTTTAGGGCCAAGAATATAGGAACTGCCAAGGAGCGGTCAGATATGTAGACCTGATCCCGTAGCAGCATTTGAACATCTTCAATGGACTCGGGAGCTTTGTACTCGCCAGCCGGTTTATCCGAGGGCTTATTTGATGATTTATCGGTGGTCGTCAAAAAGGTCACTGTCTCCCGTTGATGGCGTTTTAGGCCAGGCACGCAAATTGTATCCCAAAGGCATCGGGCTAATCCATTGGTGGAACAAATATCGACTCAAAGATTCTAGGTACCAAACGGCCAAATTGGCTCCAATGGTCGTTGAGGGACAGCAGCTCTTCGGCGGTTAATTCGTTGTAAGTCTTGCCCAGTTGGGGAAAATTCCAGATGGTGAAGACCCAAAACTCCGGAATGGAGCCTGTTGGTTTTGCCTGAGCTATCTCACCAGTGGCTCCCTGGAGTTCCCAGGAGGCCAATAGGCGCCCTTTGTAGGCAATTGCGACCGCTTCCGCCCAAGAGGCGTTTCTGTCGACTCCTGTGAAAGGCTGCATCAGTTCCAGCAGGGCATCAACGCGTTGGGAGTCAGAGATATCAGAACCAGCGAACCTGCGGGTGTGGCGGCTCTGCCATGACGGACCCAAACTGGGGATGAGCAGTCCACCATCAGAGGCGATGGCCAGCATGGAGCCTGCCTCTGACCAGGCAATTGCTTTTTCAATGGCAATGTCCTGATGGGTGTCGCCGTTTTCTTGGGTTGATGTCGAGACGCCAAGTTCTGCCGGTGTGACCGGGCTAAATGGCAAACCACCAAGAAGGGTTCGGAACACCTGCTGTTTGTCACTGTTGCCGGTGGCCAGCAAGATCGGCCTGACATTGGGCGTGGTCATCTAGTGGTCATTTAGATGTAAGGCTAGAGGATACGGGCAACGGCCCTGGTGGCAGCGCCGTCTCCGCCTTTGAGTTTGAGGGGCAAGGCCCACAGTTCAAACTTCTTGCCCAGCAACTTGTCCAAGTTAATCAGGTTCTCGA
>CAVODA010000001.1:0-45205 GCA_963694265.1 Dehalococcoidia bacterium | reverse complement strand
TTCGTGAGTTCGACTCGTACCGACTCGCGGTGTATCCCCAAGGCGTCAGTCACCTCAAAGATAGCCGCCATGTCTTCCATACCAATTAGCTCTTCAGCCATCACCCCTCTCTATTAATAGTTTTTCGATAAAAATGATTGTCGCCGGGCCATCTGATACTTTCGAAATTGTCAGCCTGGCAGAATAGTTTTCCGGTAAAAATGATTGTCGCCAGGCGATTAGATTTTAGAGAAGCTATCAGCCTAGCGGAATAGTTTTCCAGCGCTAGCAACTAGTCCTCAGGAGACCACTTGGTGCCGCCCTGAAGAGGAAGGTCTTCTTGCTTCCCTACCAAAGAATCGGCGACCAAACCGCCAAATTCCTTCAATATGACATCACCCCAGGCGCGGGCGTGCTCAACTCGGTAGGCGTTACGGCGGCCGCGTTTGGCCCGCCTTGCTTCAACTTCTTCCATGCCAGCCGTCTCTTGATCGATGGCCTCATCCATGGCATCAATCGCGGGCACCAAAGTGTTCGCGGTTTCGATGAAACGGACTTTCTGGTTCATATCCTGGTCCATGACCACAAAGATGGGCACGGTACCGGCGCGGGCCTCAGGCAAAAGACTGTTGCTCAGTTCTAGTTCGTCGTCCCTATTGAACACCTGCAATGAAATGTTGGGAATGGTGTCTGCCAGCTTCAGAATCACGGGAGTGGTGCTCATGGCGTCACCGCACCAATCGGCAGTGAAAACGGCCAGCTTCAGCGGCTCACTCAGGCCGTTAAACAGGCTTAGTGAATCTGCTGGGACCTGGACCGCCTCGTAGATAGACACAAACGGGTCTTTATTGACCTTTATCTGGTCAATGTACTGCTGGGTGGTCATCCCCTGGTCGAATTTTTCCTGGGTTAGCTGTGTTTCCTGCGTCAACGCCACTACTGCCACCCCCCGAGTTGAATATTAGCGCCTAGTTTCTCAATATTGAACGCAGTTGGCAATGGGCTATGCAAAACTGCTGCGGCTAGACGTTTTTCGTAGCTGGGTGCCATGCTAGAATTGGTCGTCTGTTCGTCGTCCGTTTGTCGTACCCTCAGGAGGCTGGTCACTACTAAACACCAGCGATTTATCACGACCAATCCAACACTAACTATCCACGAACCATTAGAGAGGTTCCAACTTGGCCGGTGAAGCCAGCGTCCCCTTTTTGAAATACGCCCTCTTCTGTAGAGACACCGCAGAAGAAGACGGCGGTGACCTAACTCTGAAGGGCATTGTCGACCTGTTTGAATTGCCCGAACCAGACGGCTCTGCTGACCCGGATGACCCGGTGCTTGCCACCGTAGATTTCAACTTGGCCTTCTGTATTGGCGGAGTTGATCCCGGAGACCACTACCTATTTGTGACTCTGAAGACGCCTGGCATCCCTCTGGAAACACCCCCAGCCCAGAAAGTGGAATGGGAAAAAGGCATCTTATTCCAGCGGTGGATTAAGACTTTCCGGATTCCCGTGCAGAAGCCAGGAATTCATTCTGCCGCCATTCTCTTTGACGGCATCCCCCTAGGCGAGGCTACTTTCTTGGTGCGGTTCGCAGAAAAATCAGACGCAGCAGACTCATAACCTGGTCTCAGACCTGTTTGCCTCAGTTGAATCCCCTTTAAGGCATGTCTATAATTGGTACGATCCTAGGAGCGTTCTAGAAACTATTTAGAAACGTCCGGGAAACATGCAAGAATTGGAGCTAAAAGTTGGCTAATCAGACTGGCAAACGCTACGTATGCGGCAAATGTGGTTCGGAGTTCATTGTAACCAAGGGCGGGGACGGCGCTATCGCCTGCTGCGAAACCCCCATGGAACTCAAGTAACCGACTTTACTCGAACATATCCCTGAAATTAGTACCAAACCCCTGGGGAGGACCTCTAAATGGCCAACCAACTAGGCAAACGATACGTCTGTGAGACCTGCAACAGCGGCGTGCTCTGCACTAAGAGCGGCGGCGGCGAAATCATCTGCTGCGAAAAAATCATGGAAATCCAAGAACCCAGAAAACTCCCCTCCTCAGACTAACCGCCGCCGCCATAGGCGGGTTTCCATATAACGGAGTTGATGCAAAAGACCCCTTCGATCTGGAAGGGGTCTTTTATTTTTTTGCAAAACCTGAGCGTGACCAGTTACGACCAGCGCGGCTCTACGTTTATCGGTATGTTGAAGAGGTGCTTGCCTAGCTGTTCGCGCACCAGGTCTGGGGCGCTTACTGCGTGTAGGGTGCCCATACAGGCGTCGCGGTAGTAGCGTTCAAAGTTGCCAGTTTCGTAGAGGCCGTGGGCCCCTCGGACGGCAAAGAGTCGGTCCACTGCTTTTTGTGCGTTTTCTCTCGCAACCAACCCGGCCATCTCAATCCTGGCAGCGTCATCGGGGACAAAATCCTCGCCGGAAATGGCTTTGGCGGTGATCTTGCGAACTTCTTGGACCAGTAGCGCGCGGCCAGACTCGATGGCCATGGCGGCGTCGGCCACGGCAAACTGGTTGCCCGGCATGCTGCTCCTGGGTTTGCCGCCCAGAGTCATGCTGCGACCTTTGCCAAACTCGATAGTCTCGTCCAGAGCAGCTTGGGCGATGCCCAGCGCCATGCCCGACATCCAGACCCGGGCCTTGGTCGGCACTTTAAGGGCTGCCGGGCCGTTGGGCAGCCACGGCTGGTAGGTAAGCGGGCGGTTGTCCACCGGGGCCATATCTTCAGGCACAAACACCTGGTCCAGCACCACGTCATGGGTCATGGAACCACGGGCAGCCATCGCCATCCAGGTCTCATCAATGGTCAGGCCAGGTTGGCTGGTGGGCAATACCAACCATCGGTTGTAGGCGGCGGGCGGCGTGGACCCCTTAAAGTTTGGCGGCGGCCCCGGAACCATGGTGCTGAGGAACATCCAGGTGGATATGCTGGAGCCGCTGACGAATGGCCAACGACCGGAGGCAGTAAACCCGCCGGGTGCTGGCTTGGTATCCCCGCCGGGAATGGCAGCATGAGAAATCAGTGACCCATTTTCCACAACGTCTTTTATTAGCCAATGGGAGGCGTCTCCCATCATGCCCAGTGACCTGCTACACAACACTGAGTGGTTTCCCATGAGCCAAGCTGTAGAGGCGCAGGCCCCGCCGATAAGTTCGTAGAGGGCAACCTGGGTCACCAGGTCAGCCTCGGTGCCGCCCTGTTCTTTGGGAATGGCGACGGTCAACAGGCCCGCCTCGTGCAGGTCCTGGATATTTTCCACGGGCACCCGGCGGGTTCGGTCGGTCTCCTGAGCGCGCCCAGCAATCTTCAGGGCGGCCTTTCGGGCCGCTTCTACCAGGTCTTGGCGCGGCTCAATCATTTGTTGCGCCGGGTCATTATTCGCCACCATCGGATTTCCCTTCTAAGACTGAATCACTTGTCGCGCCAGATACCACCTAAGTACCTGCCTAGGGAACCAGCATAGCTCTGGTGATTGGAGTTTGGCTTTGGTCCCACTCTGCTTGGGCGAACGCTTCGTTGACGTCGGCCAGCGGGAACTGGTGTGAGACGATCTTGTCGAAGGGCAAAACGTCCTGTTTGCGCACCAGAAAGTTGAGCAATCTGGGCAGCAATTCCGGCTTGTACATCAGGGAACCGATGATGTTCTTGCCGGTGAGCAGTTTTGAGGGGTCGATTGACACCTGTTTTCCACGAACGATATCACCGATCTCCACAAAAGTGCCGCCGTTGCTCAGCATATCGATACCTTCAGCCAGCAATTCGGCCCGACCCACCAATTCCATCACCACGTCAGCGCCACGCCCGTCGGTCAATTCCCTAACGCGATTCAGTCGTGTTTCGGGCGTGTTGAACTCTTCGATGTTGATGGTGTGGTCGGCGCCAAATTCCTCGGCCAGTTGTAGGCGGTTGTCCAGGCGGTCAATCACGATCACCCGGTCGGCGCCCATTTCCTTGGCCATGGCGGTGGCATGAATTCCCAGGCCACCGGCGCCCTGTATGACCACGTAGTCACCCTCGCCGGCTTGAGCCCTGATCAGCCCAGTCGTCACGGTGCCCATGGCGCAGTTCACCGGCCCCAAGATGTTGTCGTCCAGCTCGTCCGGGACCTTGAAGAATGGGTGTCGGTTCGGCAGGTACAGGTAGTCGGAGTAGGTGGCGGTGAAATACGGCCACACCCCAGCGGCGGGGTAGTTCCGGTTCATGCACCAGTTGGTGTTGCCCTTGAGGCACTGGCGGCAGTGATAACAGGGGAAGACGGCGGCATAGATCACGCGGTCGCCCTTCTTGATGGGTGCTCCGGCGGAATCTGTCTCCACGCCTTCTCCCAAAATCTCCACAACTCCGGTGCCTTCGTGGCCCATGGCCCGGCCTGTGGGAGGCAGGGGCAGGTTCTGCTGAGTCTGGTCGCCGCGCCAGGTGTGGAGGTCAGAACCACAGACTCCGGCTTGGGTCATGCGTAGTATGACTGCGCCTGGAGCGGGCTCCGGCACTTCATACTCTTCGATCACAAAAGGTTTGCCGTATTCCTTGCAAACTACCACTCGACCTTTCATACGTTCCTCCTACAAGAAACCGTCTTCAACCAAACTTTGAGCCGCAACAATACTCGGGTATATCTACTGAATATCTGGTGGGTATCCACGAGCCTGAAAGACGCGGGTAACATACCACACCACAGGTGAAACGGTAACTGCGGTTAGGCACCCATTATCATTAGCGGATTCACTTAATTTACTTCTCGTAATACTTTCTTAATTAAATATATTTTCGTTTAATTTAACTTAGTGTTTAAGTAAGTAATTGTGGGCAAAGTTCTAATGAGAATTAACGTGTTCAAAAACAAGTCTGGCCGCTGGTTCGGAATTGACAGTCTGTTCATGGCACTGATTTCGGTGGCCGTTACACCGTTGATTTTCGGCGTACTGGGGATAGCGGCCGGGATGATTACCGTGGCGAATGGGAGCCAGTACCTGGGCATGTTGGGAGTCATCAGCAGTGCGGTGCTGGGCTTCAGCGGCTACTATTTTGCCGCAAACCTAATCGCCTAAGCTATCCCACCAATTACCATGCCTGTAGGCGCGGGTTTTTAACCCGCTGGTTTCATCGGTATACATGCCTGAATTCGTCGCCAATTTTCCCTTCTATGTTTGTGGATTACCCCTGATTTATTGATGGTTTGGAAATTGCCTGTTGCGAACAGGGCGGGTTTCCAACCCGCCCGTACAATACCGAACACCACCAATGTCCAATATCGATGTGGTCGAAAATAAAGGGGCACAGCCAATCTGTATCCCTTTATTAATTCCGTTGCCTGTTTGAGTTTCGGGGTTGGTCAGCCTCTTAGGACTAGAACCGGCCCCGCGGCTCATCCCGGAACGGCCGTGGGTGGTCATTGCCACCAGGTCGTCTGGATACTCGTAGGTCAGATCCACTATGGCTCTGGAAGGGTCTCCGTAAAGAATCTTGCACTCCACGTCGGCCACTCCTTCACTCCGTATTTGGTTGGCCAGTAGATCCAGTCCCTCACGCTCTGATTCACTCATGTTGTCGCCCCGCGACACTCGCACCAAACAGAGTTTTAGGTCTAGTCCTTTGGCGAGCGCAACGGCGTGGGGCAAGATATGCTCTGCCAGTTCTGATCCGTCCAGTGGAACGATGATATGGCCAATGGAACCGTCTAGAATCGCATCGTTATGCTCCTGTGGATAATCAGCACCGGCGTTTTCACCGCGTGAAGTACTTTGTCGGTGACGCTGCCCATGACCCACCGACCAACGCCGACGCGCCCGTGGGTGGCCATGACAATCAGGGTGTCGGACACCTTTTGGGACTCTGAGACTATGTGCTGCGCCGGAGTGCCACAGCTATGACCTGTCTCAGTTAGGTCGGTTTCCGGGTGATCCGGTTCATGCATGACCGCCACCGCCGCCACTCCCGCAGCTTCCAGGTTCGTCTTCGCCGTGCCCAACGACGTCATGACTTCTTCCCGATAGATTTCTGAATCTTCGGTGCAGTCTTGATACAAGAAGGGTTCGGGATAGAAGTACTCAGGTTCCGACTCAAACACCCGGAATAACTCAACCTTGGCACCTAGTTTTCGCCTTAAGTTCCTCACGTACGGCAGAACTCGGTCTCCCGTTGGTGACCCGCCCAAAGGAACCAATATTCGTTTGTACATCTGATTTTCCCCTCTCCTAATCGCAGACCGCTCCATCTGACATTTGCATTCTAAAGTCCGGTTCCGAAACTCAATATGGTCATGCAGCTCTGATTGGAAGGCCAAAAGGGTCTTAATTTCCGGGCCACATGGGGCACATAGTGCCTTTTGTGCCAGAGACAATAATGCCCCGTTTAGACGAGTCAGTTTTGACACCCAATTTGGTCACTGCTAAACTCGCCCCAATCCTGCTGGGAGGCTGAATCATGCCCGCTAGAACGGGGCAACAATACATCGACCACCTATCAAAGAATCCTGCTGAAGTCTGGATTAGCGGCGAGAAGGTGGACGACGTTACCACCCATCCCGCCTTCAGAAACGGCGTGCGCTCGCTGGCGGCCCTCTACGACCTGCAGCACAACCCAGCCACCAAAGACGCTATGACCTTCAAGTCGCCTACTTCAGGAGACCCGGTCGGGCGGTCTTTTATCATCCCAAACACCATTGAAGACCTGGTTGGTCGACGGGAGATGATGACCAATTGGGCGTGGGAAAGCTGCGGCATGATGGCCCGCACGCCCGATTTTCTCAACTGCGGCATCTCTGGTTGGGCTGGGTCGGCGGAATTCTTTGCAGCCAACCGGCCAGAATTCAGAGATAACGTTCGAAACTACCACGAATACATCCGCGAGAATGACCTGACCATGACCCACACCCTGGTCAACCTGCAACGCAGCCGTAATACCTCGGTCCTGGACCGCATCGAAGACCGGGTAGCCCTGACGGTGGTGAAAGAGACCGATGCCGGTATCGTGGTGCATGGCAGCCGAATCCTGGCCACACTGGGGCCGATATCAGATGAGATTGCCGTCTACCCAACACGCACTCATCTACTGGGCGACGAGGCCAAGAAGCAGGCATTCTCATTTGCCCTGCCCTGTGCCACGCCCGGCATGAAGTTCATGTGCCGTGAGAGCCTGGATCTGGGCCGTTCCAACTTTGACCATCCCCTGGGATCCCGGTTTGAAGAGATGGACGCTGTAGTGCTCTTCGACAACGTGTTTGTGCCCTGGGAACGCATTTTTCTGCTGGGCGACGTGGAAATGGCCAATAAATTTGCGGCGGCGACCCAGTCCACCTCCCACACCGGCCACCAGGTGGTCAACCGCACCGTCATCAAAACGGAGTTCATGTTGGGCCTGACGTCGCTCATGTCTGAGACATTGGGGTCAACCGAGGTCCCACACGTTCAGGAACGGATCGGCGAGATCATAGTCAATCTGGAGCTGCTGAAAGCCTGCGTCCGGGCTGCGGAAGCCGACGCCAAATTAAACGAATGGGGCATGATGTGCCCGTCATTTGGCCCGCTCACCGCCGCCAGGACCATTTTCGCAAACAGCATGTACCCGAGAATGGCCGAGATCGTGCAATTGCTCGGCTCCAGCAGCTTGATGGTCCTACCAACGGAGTCCGACTTCCAAGCCGAGATTGCCCCTGAGTTAGAACGCTACCTGGCTACCGAGACAGCTGGTGCGAAAGACCGTGTACGCCTGTTCCACCTGGCATGGGACGTGGCCTGCAGTGCCTTTGGCGGCCGGCAGATACTGTACGAACGCTTCTTTGGCGGAGACCCCGTGAGAAATACCATGCTGCTCTACCAGGGCTACGACAAAACAAACGCCACGGACCGCGTACAGCGCTTTTTGGAGCGCGAGGGCTGAAGACGGCTTGGCTCCGCCTTGCCTCTTGGATTTTTGCCGTTGAAACGGTATAGTATTCGGAACGTAAATTATCACTATCTGGAACGCGTCTTATTCGTAGCTCCCCGATATTTAGGGGAAAGTTAGGAGGACTGATATGCCAAAACCAGCAAGAATCGGCCACTTGGTTATCAACGCTAAAGACCTTACCGCCGCCACCAAGTTCTACACTGAAGTAATCGGTTTTGAGATTGCTCTGGAACGCCCTGGCTTTGGGACTTTCCTGACCGCTGGCGAGAACCACCATGACCTGGCCATCTTCCAAGCCCCAGAGGACGCTGCCGACACTTCAGACGGTGATGTTGGCCTGAACCACATGGCCATCCTCGTGGATGATTTCGAAACACTGACCGAGTACTGGCACAAGCTGCAGGACCACTACGACAGCGCCGAGATTCGGACAACCGACCACGGCATGACCAAGAGCATCTACATCAAAGACCCGGAAGGCAATGGCATTGAGTTGTATTGCAACTCCCAAGAGAGCCCTGCAGAGGGTTTGGCCATCATGCGCGACCCGGAACGGAAAAACACAGAGTTGGTCTTCAACTAACCCCGCAATTTTACCCATTGACTATCAAAAAGGCCCCCTTCCTCTGGAGGAAGGGGGCCTTTTTTTGTTCTAAAGTTGTCCAACTAACGTCAGGGTTTGGCGATTTCCTAAACCTTCTTTTTCACCCCATCCACGTCCAAGCCCAAAAAAGACTTGAACTCCTGGGCGTAAAAGATCTTTTCATCTATTCCCAATTGGAAGACACCTTGTGCCTCTCCAACCGATACGAAGACACCGGCCGATGACCCGATGAGAAATAGCACTTGGGGGCATTGGTTCAACGGCCCAGGGAATCCCAAGTTGTTGCCAGGAGCGAGCACAATTTGGTATTTCTCCAGACTTTCCGGAAGGGTGGGCCAATCTAAGCCGACCTGGAGCACACGGACCATGTCGCCAGACACCTCCCCATTGAGCACATTTAGGATTTCCACATCCTGGTAATACGTGGTCATGCCTAAGGAATCCCTGGGCGGTCTAACTTCAATCTCCCCTACTGGTACACCGTGAATGATGACGTCAGCCATTCTGACCAATTCCGCTTCATCGACAGCGGTGCTTATATCGATAAAGGCGTACATTTCGCGTGTAAGGTCAATCAAATTTCCCACCGTCGTCGCAGTTCCCAAATCACACTCGCCCGGTTCGACGTAGAACCAGCCTGATTCGTCAGTGGGAGGATTGCTGAGAGTGGGTGTGGGTATGAAACCTTGGGGTGTAGGCCAGCCGTTTGCACGTTGGGCCTCAAACCCGGCATCGTTGATTGCTTTGGTGTAGTCAGCGGTTGGCGGAGCTGCAACGATAGTCGGAATATTCATCAATGCTGAGCTAGGGGCAGCAGTTGGCTACACCGTGTTCGCAACCGTGCTGCAACCGGCGTTTGCCAACGCCAAGAATACGGACAGAGCAATTGTTCTAGTGATCCCATTCACCTTCCACGCCTGTCTTAAGCATCCACGTATCAGACACCAGTAAGCTATCAGAACTTTTATTACCCAATAATTATCTATTTGGTGATTTTAATCGACTGCAGCTTCGGTCATGTAGAATTGCGGAAGCCGATAATTACGCCCAAAGGATGTCATGGTCAACAGCTCATCTAACTCAGGGGACAACAAAAAATCGTCAATTCTGGCCGCCGCTCTGGACCTGGACGGCACCCTAATCGGCCCCGATGAGAAGATCTCCCCTCCGGTACGCGAAGCCGTGGTGGGACTTTCAAACAGGATAAAAGTGTTCATCGCCACTGGGCGGGAGCCAGCCGACGCCCTCAACTACTCCAAACAGCTGGGACTGACGACTCTGCAGCTCTGCGACGGCGGCGCCAACATCTTGGACCCGGTGCGCGACATATCAGTCTGGACCGCACCCCTGGGGTCAGCCAACGCCGAATTGGTGGTGACCAAGCTAAGGGAAATGAAAGCAGCGTTTGTCGCCACCCACGACAACGGCACCGCCAGCACCTTTGACGATGTGCCGAACTGGGACTTGATTCGGGTATCTGCCCTGGACATGGATGAGGCCACAGCCGATATTTTGGCCGCCCATTTCAGCAGCAACAAAGACATGTACGTGGTGAAGGCCATCCTGCCCTACAACGGGCTGTGGGCCGTGGATTTCACGCTGGCTGGAGTGGATAAAGCAGCTGGTATCTCACGCGTGGGCGAGACACTAGGCGTGGACCCGGCCAACATGGTGGCCATTGGCGACAGTTACAACGACCTGCCTATGCTGGAAATTTGCGGGTTTAGCGTCGCTATGGGTAACGCACCTCCAGAGGTCAAGGCCGCCGCTGATTTCGTAGCGCCCTCGGTTCAAGAAGACGGGCTGGCCGTGGCAATAAACGAGTACGTGCTGCCAAGGCTTTAGGTCTGATTGAAATGGGACCTACCACCGTTCTGTAGGGGCGGGTTTGTAACCCGCCCTGCTTGCGTAAATCACGTTTCATATCGCCCTGAAATTTCTCGGCGAAATTGTTTGTTTACGTCTTGTTTGTCTGATTGGAAGAGGATTGGCTGACGAAAAACAGGGCGGGTTTTCAACCCGCCCCTACAAGAGGTTCTTACGCCGAAAAAAGTTTCAGGTGATTTCAACAAAAAGGGCACGGTGATTACCGTGCCCATCATTTTGTTGCTCCGACGGTCTAGCGCAGGCCTGGTACAACCTCTTTACAGAAAAGATCTATCGAAGCGGCTACTTGCTCACGGGGTATCAGCCCGCCCACATTGGTCTCGGCCACGATGCCTGATAACCCCAGTTCTGACGTAATGTCTTTCAGTTGGCTGATCACGCTATCTGGGCTGCCGTAGGCCAAACGGTCTCGAATCAGGTCCTCATAAGTAATCGCAGCAAGGGCCGCTCCCCGCGCCGCCCGGTCTTCTGAAGCCACCGCACCGGGATTAGCTGCTGACAAAGCAAAGTTCTGAGCCATACGTCGGTAAGACCGCATGGTACTTGCTTCGGCTTCTGCGTAGGCTATTTCCTGGGTTTTTCCCACGTAGACAGGGATACGCAGGTAAACGTCGCCGTTACCGGCGTGACCAGCTTCCCGCCAGGCCTCTCGGTAGGTCTCTAGTAGCGCAACCAGATCTGGGCGGTCCAAGCCTCGCAGTCCCACAAAGATGGGATAACCCAGCTTGCCCACCTGCGGGAAGGTTTCTTTGGTGGTGGCGGCCATCCGCAGCGGCGGGAATGGCTGCTGAAACGGTTTGGGAATCACGCAAACGTCGTTTAGCGTGTAGTACTTACCCTCGTAGGAGAACCGCTCGTTGCTCCAGGCAGCCAGGATGATCTCGAGGCTCTCTTGGAAACGTTCTCGGCTCTCGGAATAAGGGATGTCATATCCCTCGTAGGCCCTCATGAACCCGCTGCGTCCAATGCCAAAATCCACGCGTCCGTGACTGATATGGTCCAGCGTGGCGATCTCTTCCGCCAACCTAACCGGATGGATCAGGGGTAATACGTTCACACCAACACCGATCCTGAGACGCTCAGTGCGGGCTGCTATGGCCGAGCAGATGATTAACGGCGTGGACACCACAGAGGGTATTCCGCCGCCCATCGGGTCCAGCGGGTCTTTGGGCGCCGCAAAGTGACGCTCCGCTAGCCAAACCCCGTCCAGTTCGCCTTTTTCAGCTAAGTCCGCGATGGCAAAGGCTTCGTCGAAGCCCTCCTCTATCGAGTGGCCATAGCGGTAATCACATTCCATAACAAGACCGTAGTGCATCGTTCCTCCTGTGGTTGGGTGGCCCGCACCATAACTTGGGCCTCCAATTCTTAATCAATCTGTCTTAAATCAGTGCTTGGTCTATCCCCAGAGAGCCGCCACCCGAAATGCCAATTGGGTGTGTGACTCCCTCACGTCTACTATCTCTGCGGGAACGTCGCCCAGAATCCCCAGGGCAATGATCCAATTCAATATCTCATGGTCGCCAGAGTCCTGCAGTTCTTCAGGAGTCAGACTCGCCAGTTCGCTGCCCCTACCCTCTCGCACCATCTCTAGATAACGACGGTCGGAATCCAGGTCAAATGCAGAGCAGTCATACTTGTGGGCCAAAAAGCTGTGCGACCAACTAGACGACGCAACCACGGCCACCCGCTCTGTCCTAGTGTCTAAGAACCGGCGTATCGCCTGGCCAACTTCGTAACAGCGCCGTGCGGTGGGCCGGGGCGGATAATCGGGGCCGGCTTCTTCACCATAGCAGTTCACGAACAATGGTGGGAGGGGAAACTTGCCTACCGGGTCCAAATACACCAATGGGTTGATGATGGCGTGGGCCAAACCCCATTCTCAGCCAGTCAAAGCGCTGGAAGATGACATGTCGATGCCGTCACGAATCAGGGAGTTGCGCAGGTCCCGTGAGAATTCTGAAGGGCATTTAAAGCTGAATTTAGTGTCGGCGGCGGCGTCCCGGCGGTTGTTGCTGCCGGCCGTATTCTTGAACGGGTAGCCGTCCACCTCGCTGCCGGTGTAGAGGCAGAACGGAGGCAGGTTATCCTGTTTGAAGTTTTCGGCCTGGTCGTCCCCGATGACCAATAAAACGTCGGGGTTCCACTCGTGGAGTCGGTCCCGCATCACCTGGAAGGCGGCTACGATCTTCTGCTGGTCCAGGCGGTCTTGGGTTAGACCATTGTCATCGCCCAAGGCCTCAATGAGTTGGGGCGGAGCTTGAAAATTTGGGTTGCTCCCAAATATCCGCTCACGGCTTTTGTGCCAGACCTCTGGTGGGGTGAGGATGATGGGTCCGTGGGAACAACCCAGACCTAGCAACTCAGCCATATCGGCCTCCGATTTAGACATAAATCATGGCGCATTACCGGTCAAGAAAGAGCACGCCGCCACGAGCCGGATTGTAGATGTACCCATCGGGGCTGTCAAACGGCCAAACGGCGCTTATTTGGGACGAATTTCGGACCCGCAATTGCGGGCGTTCTTGGTTATTTACCCCCGCCACAATTGACTGGGCCAGGATGGCAAACGTACACTTCTGCCTGTTGCCGTTGCGTTTTAAAAGACGTGACAGAGGCTTCATTCAAAAACCACGTGAAAACCACAGGAAGCAAAAAACTTATCTAGCCATTGGGAGCGTGTTTCAAGATGACTACAGCAAGACCTTCCCGGCAAGTTGTTTACGGTAAAAACGGCATGGTCTGCACAAACTCACCGCTGTCTGCCGCCGCAGGACTAAAGGTACTGCAAGAAGGGGGCAACGCCTTTGACGCCGCCCTGGCCGTGGCAGCCACTGAAACCGTGACCATTGTGCCCAGTTGCGGCATTGGCGGTGACTCGTTCATCCTGCTCTACGAGGCTGAAACCAAACAGGTGACCGGCATGAGTAGCGCCGGAGTTCCCGGCTCTGGCACCAGCGCGGAGTACTACCGGAAGCAGGGCCTGACCAAGATGCCCCTAGAAGGCCCCCACTCAGTGGGCGTGCCTGGTGAGGTTGCCGCCTGGGAAGAGGTGCACCGTCGTTTCTGCACCAAGCCCTTCGAACAATTGCTGGACACCGCCATTGGATACGCCGAAGAAGGGTTTGCCGTGGCTCCCAAAATCGCACAGAACTTTGCCAACAACGCCTCAAGGTTGGCCGGTTTCCCGTCAACAGCTGAAGTGCTGCTGGCCGACGGCAAGACTCCGGGGGAGGGCGATCTCCTGGTAAACAAAGACCTGGCCGAGTCGCTGCGACGTATCGCCAAGGGCGGGGCTGAAGAGTTCTACAAAGGCGACCTGGCCCGGAAGATGGTCAAGGCTTTGAACGACGCTGGTGGCCTGTTCACTGCAGAGGACTTCGCCAACCATGAAGTGGATGTCTACGACCCCATCGGCACCACCTACCGAGGCGAGATGGTCTACCAAACTCGGCCTCCGTCCCAGGGCTTCCTACACTTGGAGATGCTTAATATAATAGAAGGATTTGATCTTTCCGGGATGTCTTATGACAATCCGGAAGCTATCCACCTAATGGTTGAAGCCAAAAAGATAGCTTACGACGACCGTAACCGCCTGGCTGGTGACCCCCGCATCGTGGAATGGCCTCTGGAAGAGATCATCTCCAAGGAGTACGCCGACCGACGCCGCGGTGAGATCAATCTAGAGAAGGCCGGCGGAGAGTCACCCGACCTGGAAGCAGGTCGCACCGACGGCAACACCACCTATTTTTGCGTGGCTGATGGCGCCGGAAACGCGGTCTCCTGGGTGCACAGCCTGTCCCATGGCTTTGGTTCCCGGTTCATGGCCGCCGGAACCGGAATTTTATTTAACAATCGCGCCGGTCGCGGGTTCACCCTGGAAGCGGGCCACCCCAACGAGTTTTCGCCCACGAAACGCACTATGCACACTCTGAACTGCTACATGACGCTGAAAGACGGCAAGGCCCACATCGTCGGCGGCACTCCCGGTGGCGATTTCCAGCCTCAGTCCGGCGTGCAGATCATCACCAACCTCTTGGACTTTGGCATGGGCCCCCAGGCTGCTGTGGACGCTCCCCGCTGGTGGAGCTACCCCGGCACCGACCCCGCTAGCATTGAGACGGCCATGGAATTGCGTGTTGAGCCGGAGATGCCGGAAAAAACGGTTGAAGGTCTACAAAAGCTAGGACATAAGGTGACCCGACGCAACGTGGGCCAGTATGACGGCAAGGTGCAGTTGATCCTGATCGACCAGGAACGACAGGTGCTGATCGGAGCATCCGACCCCAGGGGAGACGGCATAGCCACCTCCTACTAACTGGCTCAGCCAGGTTTTGTTGGGCGGGTTTGGTTGCGGTCCGAACCTGGCATGCCCCTGGGTTTAGTATGCAAAAACAACTTTGGAATAAGGAGTATATAAATGCCTGGACTTCGCCTTTTGGCTTGCTTTGCCCATCCTGATGACGAGGCATTTCCCGTGGGCGGAGTGTTGGCCCAAAACGTGGCGGAAGGCCGACACGTGCGTCTGGTGACCACCACTCTGGGCGAAGAGGGAGACATCCGGCAGGAAGGCGCGGCCACTCGGGAGACGTTGGGTGAGGTCCGGAGGATAGAGCTTTCTTGCGCAGTTCAAGCCCTGAGGCTGGAAAGCCACGCTTTGCTGGAATACCGCGACTCTGGCATGGCCGGCTGGGAAGCCAACAACCACCCACGGGCCTACATCAAGGCACCGGAAGACGAGGTAGTGGAGCGGTTTGTACGGGAAATCAGAGAATTTCGGCCCCAGGTGGTGCTCACGTTTGAGCCAGGCGGGCTCTACGGCCACCCGGACCATATTGCCGTGTCCAAGCACGCCACGAAGGCCTTTGATCTAGCATCAGACCCAGCGGCCTTTCCCGACCAATTGAAAGACGGCCTAGAGCCATATACTCCCCAGCGTCTTTTCTACAGCGCTCGACCCAAGGGGTTTCGACTGGAGTGGGCCACCAAGCTACGCGAGGCCGGGATTGATTTCCCAATGCCCAGCCCGGAGCAACTGGACCACGGCAACCCGCCGGAGGAGATACACCTGGAGTTGGACGTGTCAGACCATCTTGAAACCAAGATGGCCTGCATCATCTGTCACCGCACCCAGGTGGCTCCGGACTGGCCCTACCACCGGGTGCCAAGGGAGCTTGCGGCGTGGGTATTGGGCCGGGAGTTTTACATCCGCGCCCGCCCGGATGTTGCCTCTGCTGAGACCGTGGCATCAGATTTCTTTGATGGCATCGCTCCAGACTAGGTCAAACAACTTCTAACCCAAGCTGCGGATTACCCGGGATTACCTGTATTACTCAGCGGGGCGTTGAATAAGCTCCACTGATACTTCATCTGGTGCTACAACGAACGCGACCATCGTGCCTGAGGGCATGGTCCACGGCTCGCAGTTGAACTTCACGTTGTTTTTCTTCAGACCGGCGCATAGCTCTATCAGGTCGTCGGTTTCAAAGCCAAAGTGGTCCAGGCCGTAACGAGGTTCGGTTGTCCCGGCGATGGGGTCTTCGCCCTCGGCACAGCCGGATATGGTCATCATATGCTCGCCGTTCAACTCAAGCTGGATCGACTTTGTGGTGGACAACGGGCGCTCTGAGGTGATGGCAGCGCCGAAATTGTCGCAATACCACTTGGCGGCGGCATCTGGGTCTCCACTGCGGAAATGAAGGTGATTCAAGGCAACTTTCACGGCTGTACTCCTAAAGTGATTAAGTGAAGTGATTTGGGCTAATAACCGGCCCCAAACCTCTTTCCAAGCGTGGGGTCAACGGTCACAGGCCCTAGTTTACTCCACAAGTCACCAGCGGTGAAGTTGTCTATTGTTGTAAATCCGAGGAGCGATTTACGTAGCAGGTTGATTGGCACGGGCTGGGTGTCTGGCCGGCTTATTCAGCCAGTCAATCACCGGTCGACAACCCCAGAATATTCCCGGCATTGGTTCAGGAGAGATCAACGGCGAACCCTCAATGGCCCGCAAACAATCGGCTTCAGTGCCGATGTTCTCGTACATCAAAAAGACCATGCCGACATTGGGACAATCGTCCCAGCAGATGAATTTTTTAATCAGCAACTGACCGTTTCTCACATCGACGCCCACTGATATTGGATAAGCATTGGGATCAAAACGGACAACAAGACACCGGTTACGTGTCGCCCAGAGGCGCAGAGTCTGACAAATACGACACCATTACCCAGGAGCAACGCCCGATCCTGGGTCGGACGATGAATATCGACCGCATCGCCTGCACTCTTAAAAACGAGGGCCGCATCAAGGCCTTTGCCTTTTTCCCAACCTTCCCGGAGATTACATCTCCCGCGATTTAGGTAGCCCACCGCGCGGTTCAGCAGTACCCTAATCTGTTCGTCCCCTTCATCCAGGCGTCAGCCAACGGTGTCGCTACCCTTGGAGGCAAGATTCTTGATGTGATTATTAACGTTCGTCCGGGTTTGTTCGCCGGGTCTGGCGAGGTTGGAGATTCACCAACTGAACCCATCACCCCCTACCCGGCGCTGAGATCTACCTGGGAGACTTCCAAGTGGTCAGTGACCACGGCAACATGCTGGTGTACTTCCACCCTGGCGTGGGACACCAAGACAACCTGGAACGGGCTCTGCAGCAATATTCAGACGTCACATTCATCATCCACGCCGATTTTGTTCGCCCCCACGTCCAGGGCATCGTGGACCGCAATCCTAATGTCTATTACACCTACAACGACATCTTTGGTATTTCCGGAGAAGTTGCAGAGACGTTCAGGTTTGGCGAGAAAGAAGCCTTCCTGGCCGATATGAGGGCCGAATGGGACAATCTGCTTGATGAAGCGGATGAGATGTATCGGCCCATGATTGAAACCCATCCCGACCGGTTCATGAGGGGCACAGATCGGGGGGATATTGTCTGGGGCTATGACGAAGAGGTGGGTCAGATACTGGCGGAGTTTGGACGGGCTTTCATCGGCCGGTTCGACCCAGCGATCCAGGCTGACCTTGGCTACAAAAACGCCGAGCGGCTGGTTACACTTACAACCAAGCCATAGCGTCCAAACAGACTAAAACTACCAAACAAAAGCCGCCGCCCAGATAACTGGGCGGCGGCTTTTGTTTCAAATCAAACTATCTCTAGCCTGTTTAATTAAGAAAACTTGTGGTCCACTTGTCGTAGTCGGCTTTGCGCATGAACTGGTCCATCTGCTCTGAGGTGGCCAGTTGGGGCTTCAGGTCTGCTGGCGACACGCCGTCACGCAGGGCCTTTAGGGTGTCATAGGTGGCCTTGATTGCCGCTGCAAAGGGTAGGTGGCCCTGGAGGGCAACCCGTACTCCAACGGAACCCAGGTAGTCTTTGTCGGCCAACTCGCCAGTGGTTCCACCCAGAAGCAGCGGTCCCTTCATCTCGGCGGCAACAGCCTCAACCTCGGCCTTGGTCGTTGCACCGGCCAGGAACACCGCATCAACGCCCGCCGCTTCGTAGGCTTTAACGCGTTTGATAGTATCGGCCAGGTCGGTGATTCTCAGGGAACTGGTCCGTCCGGCAACCACCATGTTGGGGTCGGTCCGGGCCGCCAGCGCCGCCTTCATCTTGCCCACACCCTCGTCAATGGGCAACACGGTGGTGCCGCCGCCAAATGATTGGGGAAGCACGGTGTCTTCGATTGTCATAGCAGCAACGCCGGCGGTCTCCAGCTCTTCCACCGTCCGCATCACGTTCAGGGCGTTGCCGTAACCGTGGTCGGCGTCCACCATCAGGCTCAGGTCACCGGCGCGGCAAATGCGGTGAATCTGCTGGGCAAACTCTGTGAGGGTCAACACTATCAGGTCGGGCGCGCCCAGCACGGTTCCGGAGGCGATGGAACCGGCAAACATGCCAACTTCAAATCCCAGATCCTCAGCGATGCGCGCCGAGATGGGGTCGAACACCGAACCGGGGTAAACGCACTTATCGCCGGCCAGTATGCCCCGGTATCTTTCTCTTCTCGTGGTAAAGTTCATGATTACACCTTTTCTAGTCTCAAAGTTCTGGTCTAAAAAGACCGTCCGCAGTCTTTAGTTTCCAAGCCGGATTGTTTAAACCAAGCTTGGAATCAGCCACCGAAATCCCGACCCATTCTAACATAGGCAGTTTGGAGCGCCCTCAATGGATCAACAACCAGGTGATCAACTCGTTGTAGGAGTGGACTACAGCGGGGCCAAGACCGACCAAAATACCTGGGTAACCCAGGGAACACTGAACGGTGGCGTTCTCACTCTGATTTCCTGCGAGCGCACGCCCCGCGCAGAACTTGCCACCCTGCTGGCTGCTTTACCCAACACCGCGGTGGCCGCTCTGGACTTTCCATTCTCTGTTCCCACATCGTTCGCCACCCAGTGGCGCCCCAAAGCCAGTACCATGCCCGAGCTCTGGGACGCCGCCGCAGCCATCGACCTTTCAGATTTCATGGTCCTGCGGGACAATTTTGTCGCCGAACACGGTGAGCCCTACCGCCGGGGTGATTTTTACTTTCCGGAGTGCTACTCCTGTTTGCACAAGGCCAACCCCAACATGGTGCCCATGACCTTTCGGGGAATGCAGATGCTACACGACCTGTGGCAAAAGGGTTGCCAAGTGCCACCGCTCCCAGACAACGGCAGGAACGGCCCTGTTCTATTGGAATCCATGCCTGGCGCGGCCCTCAGAGCTTTTGGTCTGCCTTTCAAGGGCTACAAAAATGGGCGCTCAGCAGTGGAACTCAGGGGTGAAATACTGAACGGTCTGGCCATGAAATCAGGGATTGAGATAGCCAACCTGGCCGATTTCAGAGATGAGTGCATCAGCAACGATGACTGCTTAGACTCGGTGGTCGCCGCCGTTGCTGCCTGCCTTTGGGCCAACGACCAAACACTGTTCAGGGTGCCCCAGTCTGGCCCCGGAGATGCCACCAAGCGCGGCGGAACGCCGGGTCCGGACGAGAACGAACTTCAAAGGGCCCGGCTGGAAGGTTGGCTCTACGCCCCGGTTTTTCTGACGTCTGCGACTTAAATTTGAAGGCACGATAACCGAAAAAACGTCGTTAGATATTGCCCAATCGCACTTCAAGTATTACAGTGTCTCGACCAAGCGTCGCTATCACCAATTCGTACCTGACGCAAAAGAGGCAATTCCCTCTGTTTGGAGACGGCAAATGGGCATATTTCGGTTGTACACAAATGGCGACGGAAAAAGTCAGATCGAGGAGTTGGACTTAGCGTCCCACCCAGAGCTGGCAGAGGCGGTCAATACCCAACACATTTTTTTCCGAGAGTGGGCACCCGGTCATTTCATTGATTGGCACCCCGCCCCCAAACGGCAGTACATAATCTCTCTTTCAGGCCTGGTTGATGTTGGCCTGGAAGACGGCACCACCCACCGGTTTGTGCCTGGCGACGCCCGTTTGGTGGAAGACACCAGCGGCAAGGGCCACACCACCAAGGTACCGGAGGGCGAGTCCAGCATCACCGCAGTTATACCCCTGGCCTAATTTTCACCACTCAAATCATTCATTTTTAAAACGCGGAGAGAACACATGGGAATCTACAGAATGTACACCGGCGACGACGGACAAACCCACATTGAAGAAACCAACTTGGCTTCACATCCCGAGTTGTCCGAGGCCATCAACACCACCACTATAAAATTCAGCGAGAACGAGGCTGGTCGCTTCATCGATTGGCACCCAGCACCCCGCCGCCAGTATGTGATCTGCATCTCAGGCCAGATTGAGATTGGCCTCGGTGACGGCTCCAAGCACACGTTTGGTCCTGGCGACGCCCGCTTGGTCGAGGACACCACCGGCCAGGGTCACACCACTCTGACCGCTGGAAACGAACCCGGCATCACCTGCACCGTCCCCCTAGCTGACTAACCGGCGCAGCCGAGTTTGGGCCTTCGGCGGGTGATATTCGCTAACATTGCTTTGTTTCTGGAACTTCCATTCCAGAGACCAAATTTTTAAAATTAGGGAGAATTCCTTTATGCAGATAGTTCGAGTTTTTTCCGGGGATGACGGCGAGTCTCACTTTGAGAATGTCAGTCCCGAGGAATTAGAGGGCATCGTCGGACGGCTGGGCGAGGGAGATATCCAGTTCAACGAGCGCCAAGCCCCATCTTTTTCCGATTACCACACGGCGCCCCGCCGTCAGTACGTCATGCATCTCCTGGGCACCGCCGAGTACGAGACCGCAGACGGCACCAAGCAGAAAATGCATCCGGGTGACGTCCTGGTGGCCGAAGACCTGACCGGCCATGGACACATCGCCCGTGGCCTGGGCGAAGGCCAACGTTTCATCCTGGCCATACCCTTAGCCGAAGCCTAGGCAAATACCAAAGACCTAGACCAAAGATTTAAACGAAACCCGGCCATGGGCTATTAACGAAACTAGGAGCCAATCATGAAAATCATCAGAGTATATTCCGGCGACGACGGCGAGTCTCATTTCGAAGACGTCACCGCTGAGGAGATGTCCAACATCGTCAACCGGTTGGGAACCGGCGACATAACCTTGGGCCTACGCACTTCTCCGTCATTCAGCGACTACCACAACGCCCCCAGGCGACAATACGTGGTCAACCTGTCTGGCACTGCCGAGTTTGAATGCGCCGACGGATCAAAAGTCCAGATGGAACCGGGAGACATCCTGGTGGCTGAGGACTTGGAAGGCCACGGGCACATCGCCCGCAGCCTGGGCGACACCCCCAGAGCCTCTCTGGCTGTGCCGCTGGCAGACCCCACCTAAACAGCAATCCCCACCGCAAAACGATTAATACAAAGGGGCTTCCTAGCTTAGAAGGCCCCTTTTAACACCTCTGACAGATGTAGCAACCCCTGTTGACGCCGGGCGTTGCTCACGGCCCTCAGCCAACGGGTGGGCAATAACTGACTGGTCATCTCCCGGGTTATCTCGTTTTCAGCCAGCAACGTAAAACGCCGGTAGAGTTGTTCTGGAACTCCCAGTTGTTTGACGCCAGGCGCGGCCGACGATATTTCAGCCTCACCCCTTTCAAGTGCCTGGCACTGGTCCCACGCGTGCATGAACGGCAAGACCACGTTCACAGCCAGGTCTTTAGCCCTACCGAGACCCACGTACGCAGGGCCGGACGCTCCACTGGCCAACAAAAACGCTGTCAGCTTGGCGGCGCTCAACTGCTGCACCACTTCACGTAATCCAGCAGCCAAACCAGTGGGCATAAATCGGTCTATAATCACGGCCGCGCCCATAATCCGCCGCCGGGGGTGGTTGGTCGGGCGAACACGGAACAACCACCATTCTTCCCGGTTCATGGCCGCACCAAGCCCCTGCGGCAGTTTCGGTTGCGGCGGCGACTCACCTATTTCATTGGGCGAAAAAGCCGACATCGACCCACCAAAGCCGGAGCGTCCAAGCAGCCAACCAGAGATTGCAGCACAACGCTGGCCCGCCTCCAGCTGCCCTGCTGCCTGGGCCAAAACCTGATACGGCACCACCGACGCCAACTCGATGAACGGACGCTGGTTGGTCCGGTAACCCAACCCTTCCATTAAGCCTTGATCCGAAGCCTGGTTCGGCCCCTCAGCCTGGATGCACTGAAATAACCAACTCGACTTCCATTGGAACCGCCGGTCTCCGGCCAGATCCAAGGATTTTTCAACCTCGTCCAGTGTCTTAGGGCGGGGAAATCCGCGCTGGGACAACACCTGCCAGAGATCGATCAGCGGCCCAAATTCCGAATCCGATTCAGACTCAAACGCAGGCGTGGCCGAATCTACCAGCAGCGCACTGAGATCGACTACCGGAGCCTACACTCCGCTCTGCAGGCGAGTCTCCTCTGAGTGGACTTCCAGGGCCCCGTGGAACACCACACCGTTGTAGTTGGGGTCTCCGCCGTGACCGTGGGAATCCCAGTCTTTCTGCCTGATGTGCAACTCAACGTCACCGCGAACAAAACCAACGCCTTCAACTTCCAGCAGGGCGTCTCGAAAATCCGGACCAGCAGTCACCCCGGAACGACCCGGATAGACCACTCTGATCCGCCGACCAGATTCCGTCCGCAATGCCGTGAGGCGGGCTGCCCGTTCTTTCCAAAGCTTGGCCAGCAGCCTTTCCGGTATTCTGCCACCACGGTCTTCGGCAATCTGACGCAACGGGGATGCCACCGCCCCCATGTACGCCTGAGGTTTTATCGATGGCAGGAAAACTGCGCCTCGGCTAGAATTACACTCAATTGTTACAAGAATCCGACTAGAGGTTTAGATGTCGACTACCCCTGATTCCAATCCCGCCAATTCAAAAAACCCCAGCGGCCCTCTAACCCTGACCTACTACGGCCACTCCGCATTCCAATGGCAGACCGAGGCTGGGTTGAAGGTGTTGACCGACCCCTACCGGAACCGTTCCGACCGCTACTGGTTCACCCGGCAGTTTCCCGACGTGGAATGTGACTTGGGCATAATTACCCACGCCCATTTTGACCATGACGCTGCCGAGCGTTTGCCGGAGGGCGCATCCTTGATCAGGATGTCGGGGGAATTTGCCAACCAGGATATGCAGGTACGGGGCGTGCAGGACATCCATTCTGGCCGGTCTGGGCTGCAGGGATTCGTCAACATAATGTTCCGGCTGGAGACTGGTGGCATCAGCTTCTTGCATCTGGGTGACAACCGGGCCGACTGGCCAGCGGATGTAACACGCTCTATCGGCGAGATTGACGTGCTGCTGGTGACTGTGGATGACTCCAACCACCTGCTCAAACCGGAAGAAGTGGATTCTCTGGTCGAGCGGTTGTCGCCCAAGATCGTGATTCCCATGCATTATCAGATTTCAGGTCTGATGGCCGATGACACTGGATTAGAGCCTCCGGAAAGCTGGCTAGCTACCCAGCCAAGGGTGAAACGGCTGGTTGGCGAGACTGCCACGTTCTCGGCACAAGAACTACCCTCTCAGACCGAGGTTTGGGTTTTTCAGCCATCCCCTGCATCTTTCAACAGTCCACCATTGGAACGGCCCGCTGACTTGTAGGTTGAAAACGCCCAGGAACTAAATAGGAAAAAGACAAACAACAGGCCGGAAACAGATGAGATTGTTTAACAAAAAGGCCTTCTACTACGGCTGGTTCGTTGTCGCCGGGTGTGTGCTGGTGTCTTTCGGCGTATCCGGCGGCCAGTTTTCCTTTGGCGTGTTCCTCAAACCGATGACCGACGAATTCGGTTGGAGCCGGGGCTCAATGTCCTTGGCCTTTGCCTTGACCTTCATGATCTCCGGGCTGCTCCGGCCCCTCGCCGGATATCTGGCAGACCGGTACAGCCCAAAGATCGCCATCCTCTCCGGGGTCACTGTAATGGGCACGATACTGCTCTTGATCCCCTTCATCAGTAGCCTGGCGCAACTCTACGCGCTGTTCGCCATCATGAGCATTGGGATCACCCTGGGCACCGGCCCAATTTTGACCAAGGTGGTTAGCGCCTGGTTCCACACTAGGAGAGGTCTCACGTTGGGGCTGGTCAGCGGCGCCGGTTCGTTCGGTGCCATGACCCTGGTGCCGGCGGCCTCCCTATTCCTGGTGCTGCTGGACTGGAAAGACGCCTACTGGTTCTTGGCCGGGTTGCTGCTGCTGATTGTCCTACCCGGCGGGTTCCTGCTCATCCGTAACCGCCCCCAGGAAATGGGGCTGGAACCCCTTGACGCGTCGGAAGGCGGCCCCGGTAGAAGCCCGGCATCGGACCTCAAGAAATTACTCGGTCGGGACGCCACATTCCGGGAAGCGTTGCGCACACCCTTGTTTGCCAGGCTAACCCTGGGGTACTTCGTTTGAGGCTATTCCATGAGCTTCGTGAACGCTCATTTCGTCACATACGTGCAGGACTTGGGCTACCACAAGATGGTGGCTGCCGGAGCCTTCAGCCTCATCGGAGCGGCGGCGATAATCGGGGCTTTGCTGCTGGGCCACCTATCGGACCAGCACGGACGCCGCAAGCTACTCAGCCTTTCTTACAACCTACGCGGTCTCGGGTTTGTGTTCGTGCTGCTGTCCATGGGAATCCCATTTCTGGGCATACCGTCAATGGGCATCGCGGTGCTGTTGCTGGGCGTACTACTGGTGGGATTCTCTTGGAACGCGGTGGTATCCATCACGGCGGCCTACGCATCGGACCGGTTTGGTCTGACCCAGTTGGGGACTATCTATGGCTTCATGTTTGCCGTGATGCCCTTGGGTTCCGGGTTCGGCGCCTACCTGGGCGGGCTGCTTTACGATGCTCAAGGCACCTATGCAATCGCCATCTGGAGCAATATCGCCCTACTGCTACTGGCCACCGGCACCGTTTACACCATCAAAGAAAAACAGTTGCCCGGTGCCGATCTCGTGGTCGCACGCTAGTGGGCATATAAAAAGCCCCGGCGGATGCAGCCGGGGCTTTTTTAATTAGCAATTAGGCGCTGATTTGAACTTAATCGGCGGCGTATTTATCGCCCAGTGCGGTCTCCCAACGCAGGTAGTTCATCATGTCGGCGAAGTTCCGCTCCGGGCCGGATGGTACAACGTCAGTTGGGGGTCGCATCACCCCGGACAGCCCCTGTTCCATGCCAAGTCCGGCCTGTCGCCAGGCGGCCATACCACCGTCCAGGACCGATACATCTTGGTAGCCTAGACCCTTGAGAGTGGCCCCGGCCAAAAGAGCATTTTGACCGTTGTTGCAGGTGACCGCGATGGACGCGCTCTTGTCCGGCGCAACCTCCGCGATTTGCAGTTCCATGGAACCACGGGGCACCCAGCGAGCGCCGGGCACGTGGCCGCCGGAGAAATCGGTGCTGATCTCAACGTTGATGACCACCGCTGGTTTGGCGGCATCCAGTTCCTGGGGCGAAAGCAGTTTTACCTGGCCACGGGCCGCATCCAGGCCGCTGGGTCCAGCATCGCCGGAGCCAGTCTCCAACGCACGTCCGCTGGCGGCCCAAGCAACGGCCCCACCGTCCATCGCGTAGACCTCTTCAAACCCGAATTGCCGGTACCAAGAAGCGATGAACGTGGCCCGGGCCTTACCATCGCAGGAGAAGATCACCGGACAATTCTTGACCACGAGCACATCGTCCGAACGCTGCACAACCTGTCCGCCAGGGAACCAGCGGAAACCGGGGATATGCCCGGCGGTGTATTCCTGGGTGGTGCGCACATCGACGAAGTAGCAAGTCTTGTCTCCCCGCTCGTCCAGCATCGCCTGCACGGCGTCTACGTCCAGATAGCGCACACCGTCTTCTTCGGCCAACCGGGCGGCATATTCCTCTGCCGCAGCCAGGCCTTCTTCCGACGGTTCCGGCAAACTGAGTCGGTCACCGCCAGTCTCCAGTTCATATCCGGCCAGCAACCAACCTGAGGTGCCGTTTTTCAGGCCAAATATGTTGGTCAGACCCATGCGTTGTAGCACCCTGGTGCCAATGACGCTGCGGGTGCGTCCGGCGCAGTTAACGATCACTGTGGTGTCCGGGTCTAGGTCTTTCGTGATGTCAGTAACGCGCAGGGCCAGCTCACCACCGGGCACGCTGCGGCCACCGGGGATGCAGAAACGCTGGTACTCCTCCGGCGTGCGAGTGTCGAGAATCACCAACTTGTCGCCGCGTTCGATACGGGCGTGCAATTCGGTGGCCTCAATCTCGGGGACGTGGTGTTCAACTTCCATCCGCTCGCCAAAATCCTTACTGACCACGTTGCTGCCCCACTCCGTGGGGAATCCTTCTGTGCTCCACTGGTTGATGCCCCGGTCCAAGACTGACACGTTGGTGAAGCCAATCTGTTCCAGGGTACCGGCGGCTAGTGTAGCCCGGCGGCCATCGTCGTCACAGACAATTAGGTGTTCGCCCTTGACGGGCGCGGAGAGATCCATCCTAAATTCCAACTCTTTACGGGGAATCAGGCTGGAGTCAGCGATGTGTGAACTGTTGTATTCACCGGCCTCTCGAACGTCGATGAGCCCGAATTTGGTCTTGCCTTGCAACAGGGCATTAAGGTCTGTGGCAGATATCGTATTGGCCATATCTATCTTCCTTTTGTTTTGACTTCCGGGTTGTTTCAACGTCCGGGACTTGTGGTTTTGTCTTTTTATGAGCGTGCGGGCGGGAGTTGTCGGCCTTATGATCGGGGCCCGCTTTAATTTGCCGCTAGCATAGCTACATCCATCAAAACAGACAAGCAATCAGACAAAATAGTTCGGGCCAATCAGCCGTCCTGCAGCACGTCCATTCGGCCCTTACGAGCCTATTTTCTCTGTGATAAAAATCAATAAACTACCGCCCCTATGGGAGATGTCCTGCATCCGGCGATGATTCGTGACCCGGCCTGTAGCCTGCCCCGCCGCAACACGAATGACGTCTAAATTGATGAAATCATTGACCCAGTGATTGGCAGATATTGCCTGCAACTTGAGTCCAATTGGTCAATCAATCGAACTCATCACGGCCCAGCCGGTTCTGACTTTTCGGGCCACAACTTAGGGAGGCTAGAATGCCGGTTCCAGCATCCAATTCGTATGGCGACCTCAACGTTCTCTCACAGGACCCAATCTGTGCGGGCGTTTTCCTACCTGACATGAACCTACCGATCTCCAAGACTGAGGGTCACTTTATTCGCAGCCACTTTGCCGCACCTGAAATCGCTGCAGGCGGCTGGTCATTCCCGATCAGTGGCGATGTTAATAACCCTCTGACGCTGACCTACGACGGCCTGCTAAAGATGCCCAGCCATGAGATTACCAGCCTCATGGAGTGCGCCAGCAACAGCCGGTCAACCATGCAGCCACCGGCAGAGGGTGTCCAATGGGACAACGGCGGTCTCAGTGTCTCCACCTGGAAGGGTGTGTCGGTGAAGACCGTTTTGGAACAGGCAGGCCTGAAGGGTTCTGTCACCAATGTTCTGTTCGTGGGCGCAGATTCCGGCACCGAGTCCCACGCGGAAGGCACGATGGTCTACGAGATGAGTGTGCCGCTGGAGAAGCTACTCAACCCAGATTCGATCCTGGCCTACGAGATGAACGGCGAAGTCCTGCCCAATGACCATGGGTTCCCAATCCGGCTGCTGATTCCTGGTTGGTACGGGATGACTTCAGTCAAATGGCTGGCCAAGATCGTGGCGATGGACCACCCCAACGGCGGGTTCCATGAGATGGACTATTGGATCTACCCGGCCACTGATGGCAAGGGCGATGCCAAGGCCAGACGGGTTGCCAACCTAAAGGTTAAGTCGCTAATTAGCACCCCGAACAAAGGCGATGTCATTCAGCCCGGCAAGCACAAGGTCACGGGAGTGGCCTGGTCAGGCGAAGGCTCCGTCACCAAGGTTGAGGTGAGCACTGACGACAACCGCACCTGGCACGACGCCAAGCTACAAGAGCACGACGGCGAATACTCTTGGCAGCACTGGGAATACGACTGGGAGGCCGTCAGCATCGGCAACTCGCTGATTCGGTCCCGAGCCACCGACTGCGCCGGGAACGTGCAGCCCATGCTGGCCACCTGGAATTTCAGGGGCTACGAGGTCAACTCTATCCACTCGGTGCCAATCACGGTGCGCAAAGCCTGACTCTCATCGATTAGCCAATCAAAAGCCGCCTGGTGTAACAACCAGGCGGCTTTTTAATTACTCGGGAAAAAGAGAGCTTATGGTGGCCTCAGGTTATGCAGATGGTCTAGCCGTATCTACCGCCCCACTGGAGCCTCGATTAGAGTCTCAGCAACAGACTCATGGCGAGGACCGTGGATGCTAAAAGTGTAGTGACGACTAGTGACGGGCCAACCAGCATTCACGCGCACTCGCTACAACCTATTGAGGGAGGTCACACCATGGCGGCTAACGCTTTTATCCTGGTCAACGCGGACCCCACCTGCACCGAGGAAGTGATTCAAAAACTGGATGGTATCTCCGGCGCAGTGGTCCATGAAGTCCTGGGACTATACGATTTTATGGTCGACCTGGAAGCCGACACACGAGAAGACATCACAGCGATTCTGCGGCACAAGATTCGCCCGATAAAAGGCGTGACCAATACCGTCACGCGTATCTGCTTCTAAAATGTCATTCCCATAGACTGTCATCCTGAGGAGTGAAGCGACAAAGGATCTTCCAGACCGAAATTTGCCAGACCCTTCGGCATGCTCAGGGTGACATTTGGCGGGAGTGCGTCTCCGGACTGAGAATTCTGTTCTATGTTGCGCGAGATCCGAATTCCTGAGTTGAAGTCCGCCCAAGTTCCAGCCTAGGCTGACTCAGCCGCCCGCAACGCTTCGGCGTCCACCGTGTACTCATCGGCATCTCGGCCTTGGATTGCGGCCAGGACCCGTTCCGCCGACAGAGGAAGGGTTTTGATCCTTACACCCACCGCATCAAAGATGGCGTTGGCAATAGCCGCCGGCGGGCCAAACCCTGGTGATTCCGCCACCGCACGCGCGCCAAACGGCCCGTCAGCGCTGGGCACCTCCACCAGAATATTCTCGATGTCGGGCATATCCACGGACAAAGGCATTAGGTAGGTTGCCAAAGACGGGTTCCTGACCTTCCCGGTCTCTTTGTCTATCAAAATCTCTTCACTGAGCGCGCGACCGATTCCCTGCACCGCGCCGCCTTCCAACTGGCCTTCCACACCCATCGGGTTAATTGCCTTGCCAATGTCCTGGGCCTGCACAAACCGTGTCACCCGTACTTGTCCGGTCTCCCGGTCAACTATCACCTCTGCGGCCTGGGCATTGAACACCGGCGCGTATGGCAGGCTAGACAGGGATGCGGTCCCAATGATTGGCCCACCTCGAGATGTGAGGCTCATCCGGGCCAATTGACCTAGGTCCAGAGACTGGGGCGGGTTGTCTTGAACGTACACAGAGCCGCCAGCGCACTCCAAGGCGTCGGCCGGGACTCCCAAACGATCAGCCGCCAGATCCATTAGCTTGGCCTTGGTATCTTCAGCGGCATTCTGCACGGCGCGACCCTGGCTGTAGACGATACGACTACCACCACTGGGGCCGGTGAAGGGGGCCATGTCGGTGTTTCGTTTGGCAACCACCACCTGTTCCAAGCGCAAACCCAGCGATTCGGCAGCAATCTGGGCCAGGGATGTATCACTGCCGGAGATGTCCACCGATCCGGTGAGCAGGCTGACGGTGCCGTCTTCGTTGACGCTAATGGAGGCGGTGGACGGGCCACTGCCGCTACGCCATTCGCCGACCGCGATGCCCACGCCCCGGCCCTCTTCCATTTTCTTGGGCAGGCCCATCCGTTCTTTGACGGCCAATATCGTCTCCATGAGACCGTTGACCGGGATGGTTGAGCCGTTGACTGCAGTGTCACCTTCGCTCAACGCGTTCTTGATTCGGAATTCCATGGGGTCTAGGCCCAGTTTATGGGCAATTACGTCCGTGTGGGACTCAGTGGCAAAGTTCATATCAGCCACGCCCGAGGCCCGGTAGGAACCAACGTAGAGCTTGTTGGTATAGACACCATAGCTGCGCAGCTTGAAGTTGGGGATGTTGTAGGCACCCAGACCGTGACCAACCCCGGCATTGGGGCCAGCGCCCAGATAGGCACCGACATCAAAGACGCTCCTGGCTTCACGGGCCAGTATCTTGCCGTCGTTGGTAACCCCTGTTTTGAGATAAATATTTGTCTCGAGTCGTGGGCCGTTCAGCGTGAAGGCCTCTTCGCGAGTGCAGACCAGCTTGACTGGTTTGCCAGTCTTGATGGACAGCATCGCGGGAAAACCTTCGAGGGCCAGGCGAAGTTTTGCGCCGAACCCGCCGCCCATCTCCATCGCTGTGACCTTGATGTTGCTGATGGACATCTCTAATACAGAGGCAAGTTGGGAGCGGACCTGATACGGGCCTTGAGTCGAGGCATAAATGTCCAAACGGCCATTGGCTTCAACATCGGCCACACAGGCCATGGGCTCCAAGAAACCCTGGCTGATGGGCTGGGTGTGGTAGGTCTCCTCAATGATTACGTCTGAATCTTTGAAGCCCTGTTCCACGTCACCCCGGTCGGAGTCCAACATGGTGCAGTTATTCCCGCCCAGAGCAAAACCGAAGCCTTCAAAGTCTTCCAGGTCGGAGTGGACGTCCACGGAGCTACCGTAGATGGCTTGCAGAGGGTCAACTACGTGTTTGATGTCTTCGTATTTGATCTCAATCAGGCCGATGGCTTCCAGGGCGGTAATTTCGTCATCCGCTGCTATAGCGGCCACGGGTTCACCGATGTAAAAGACCTCTTCGCGGGCCATAATCCGCCGGTCTTTTAATGCTCCGGAGCCGAATCGGACGTCCGGATAGTCGCTTCCGGTGATGACGCAGCGCACACCGGGCAGAGCCTCGGCCGCCGTTGTGTCAATGCTCACAATCTTAGCGTGGCTGCGGGTGCTGGTCATGATTTTGCACATGAGCATGCCGGGCAGGTAGACATCACCGGCATAGGTGGCCCGGCCAGTTACCTTTTCCATGGCATCCACACGGATGGAATTTTTACCGATCACGCTAAATTCAGATTCAGCCATCGTTATTCCCTCGCCGCTTGGCTGGCGGTATTTGTCGCTTTGACGGCCACCAATACCGATTCAATGACTTTGGTGTACCCGGTACACCGACACAGGTTGCCGCCCAAAGCGTGTTTAATGTTCTCTTCTGACGGTTCTTCGCCGCTCTCCAGGAACCCCACGGTGGAGAGGATGATTCCCGGGGTGCAGTAGCCACACTGGAGGCCACCGTGCTCAACAAAGGCCTTCTGCACCGGATGCAGTTCCAATCCGTTGGCCACACCCTCAATTGTTGTGACCTCCGCGTCGTGGGCGGCGTGGGCCAGCACCAAACAGGAGCAGACCGGTTTGCCGTTCAGCAGCACCGTGCAGGCTCCGCAGTCGCCCTCGTCGCAGCCCTTCTTGGTGCCGGTCAGTTGCATCTCGTCCCGCAGTGTGTCCAGCAGGGAGTAATACGGCTCTACCAGAGCCTGTCTAAGTTCACCATTAACTGTAATTTGTAGTTGTTTTTTCATAATTATGTTCCCGATTATCATCCCGGTAGAACCCGCCTTAGAAAGCGGCCTGTACCGTTAGCCTCCTTTGTTCGTTAAAGGTCAAAGGTCCGCTGGCGGCCGCGTTGAAGGCCTGCTCCAGCGTCCGGCGGGTCAGCACGCCCACTATTTCTTTGCGGTGCTCGGCTGAGCCACGGATATCGTCAATGGGTCTGACGCCGTTTCGGGCAATATTGGCGGCAGCGATTAATAAGTCCTGAGTTAAAGCCTGGCCCCGCAGCGAGTCCTCGGCGGAGTAGGCACGGATGGGAGTCGGAGCCACCGCGCCCAGAGCGATGCGCGCCTCCGAGCAGGGGCCTCCACGTCCGTCCAGGGAAACCAATGAGGCCACGCCAACGGTCGCGATGTCCATGGCTCCTCTGGGGCTGTGTTTGATGTAGTGTGAGCCGGTGTTTCTGGCGGGCACCGGAACTCGGATTTCGGTCAGCAGTTCACCGTGTTCTAGAACCGTTTGGCCGGGGCCGGTGAAGAATTTGTCCAGTGCAACCACTCGTTCGCCGTCCGCGCCAACGATCTTGCACTCGGAGCCAAACACCAGCAGCGCCGGAATGGTGTCTCCGGAGGGCGAGGCGTTGCAGATATTCCCGCCTACGGTCGCCAGGTTACGCACCTGCACGCCAGCGAAGGACGCCGCAGCCGCCGCCAGGGCGGGGTAGTGCCGACGCACCGCCGCGTGTTGTTCAATAGCGCGAATCGTGACCAAAGCGCCAATGCGCAAGCCGTTGCGGGCGCTGTAGGTGATCCGGCTCAGACCAGCCACCCGCTGGATGTTGATCACATAATCAGGGTTCCAAACGCCAGCCCGCCAACGCACCAGGAAATCGGTGCTCCCAGCCACGGTGAGGGAGTTCTCGCCGTGACGCTGGAGCATGGAGATGGCTTGACGCACCGTCCTAGCTTCCAAATATTCAAATCGTTTCATTTTTTATTCTCTTTCAGGGATTATGTCATTCCGGGTGAGTGTAGTCACGGTTGGTAAAGGCTGTCAACGAAACAAGGGCACCCGCGCGCCGAATATTGACCTTTGTTAGAATGGCCTCTGAATCGTGATTGCACTAGAACTAAACACTAGGACTAGACAAGAATATGGACGACTATTCCGTTGCAGTGGACGTGGGCGGGACCTTCACCGACATCGTTCTCTGCAACCTGACCACCAACGAGCAGATGGTTCACAAGACACCATCCACCCCGGACGACCCTAGCACCGGATTTCTGACCGGCCTCCGCGAGGTACTCGCCGCAAACTCCGTTGAGGCATCTCAGGTCAAGCACGTTTTCCACGGCACAACCATCGCCACCAACGCCATCCTGGAAAACAAGGGCTCTCCGGTAGGTCTCGTTGTATCAGACGGGTTTAAATACGTGCTTGAGATTGGCCGCCACGGCACTCCCAGGCAGGTTAACCCGCAGTCATGGGTCAAGCCAGACCGCCCGGTTCGCCCCCGAGACATCGTCGAGGTGCCAGAACGGGCCGGGTTCGGCGGCGAGATACTGACTCCGCTGAACGAACAAGCCGTCCGCGACGCCGCCCGCAAATTTCGGGCCGACGAGATTACGTCCATCGCCGTTTCCTTTATCCATTCTTATTCCAACTCGGACCACGAGAACCGGGCCAGGGAACTTATTCTGGAGGAGTACCCCAGCGCCCAGGTGTCTCTGTCATCCGAAGTGCTGGCCGTTTTCCGGGAATACGAGCGCACCATGACCACGGTGTTAAACGCCTACGTTATGCCCAGGGTGAGCAGCTACATTGGCAATCTGGAGAACTCCCTGCGAGCCAACGCCGTCGACTCGTCTTTCTCCATCATGAAATCCAACGGCGGCATGATCGGCGCCGAAGTTGCCATGCGGCAGCCAGTCCACACCGCCCTTTCCGGCCCCGCCGCCGGTGTTATGGCCACCCTGCAGATAGCTGAGAATACCGGCGTAAAGAATTCAATTTCGTTTGATATGGGCGGCACCAGCACCGACGTTGCGCTACTGCAGGACGGCAACCCCACCTTGAACTTGGCAGGGCGGCTGGGCACCTGGCCCATCCAACTACCCATGCTGGACATCGCAACCATTGGCTGTGGTGGCGGTAGCATTGCCAACGTCTCGCCCTACGGCAGTCTCACTGTTGGCCCGGCCAGCGCCGGTTCGGTGCCTGGGCCCGTGTGCTACGGCAAGGGCGGCACTGCGCCAACAGTAACCGACGCCAACATAGTCTTGGGTCGTATCAACACTCAAATCGCCGGAGGGTCACTCCCATTGGATGCCGACGCCGCGGCCAAGGTCGTCCAAGAGAAGATCGCCGACCCGTTGAACATGGATGTGCACGCAGCGGCCAGCGGCATCCTGAGTATCGCCAACAACACCATGGTCGGCGCTATCCGCAACGTCAGCGTAGAACGGGGCCACGACCCTCGCGAGTTTGCCCTGGTCGCCTACGGTGGGGCCGGTCCGATGCATGCCATCGACGTGGCCAACCTGCTGGGCATCAACCAAGTGGTGGCCCCGCTGCATCCGGGAATCGCCTCGGCCTACGGATTATTGGTGGCTGAGTTGAAGAACGACTACGCCAGAACGTCCCTGCAAACGCCGCCGGACTACGACCCGGAGGGCATGGAGCGGATCTACTCGGAGATGGAGTCGGAAGGGCGCGCCTGGCTGACTGAAGAGGCCGTGCCTGCAGATGCGCACGTATTCTCCCGGTGGGCCGATGTCCGCTACGAGCATCAAGGCTCTGAGGTGACTGTCGATTTTGGCTCGAAAAAAGTAACCAAAGAGACAATCGACGAGGTGGTTAAGGGATTCCACGCCCACCACGAACAGCTTTATGGGTTCTCATTGGACCAGCCAGTGGAGTTTGTGACGCTCCGAATGACGGCCTCCGGAGATGTGGGATCGGTGGAAATGCCCAAGCGTCCCGACAACCTGGTCGCTCCTGAAAAAGCCATCGCCAGCCAGCGTCCGGTGTTCTTCGATGAGGCCGGTGGCTTCGTCGATTGCAACATCTTCCATTTCGACCGGCTGGCACCCGGTTCCAGCATCAACGGCCCCGCAATCCTAGAGGGCATGGACTCGACGGTCCTGATCAACCCAGGCTGGGCCGGAAAGATCGACGAATACGGCAACTGCATCATGCGGCCAACCAAGTAATAATTTCTTAGGACCAAGAACCTCATGACAACTACTGATAACGATTTGGTGGTGGACCCGGTAACACGACAGCTAATCCGAGGCTCGCTCCGGGCTGCCAGACTGGAATGTGAACTGCTTATCGAGCGCACCGCCATGTCTGCGTTCATCCGCGAGAAGAAGGACTACCAGGTTAATTTCCTGGACCGCAACGGACACGAGTTGTTTGGCGACGCCATGGGCAGTGATATGGTCGGTTGTGTCTGGGACTTCTATCCAGTGGAGGGCATGGCCCCCGGCGACCTGTACTGGTACAACGACCCGTACATGTCCAAGGGCAGCGTCAGCCACACTCCCGATATGACTTTCTTGGCTCCGGTGTTCTTTGAGGGTGAGCCGGTGGCCTATTGCCACTCGTTCGCCCACTTCTGGGATCTGGGCGGCTCTCGACCTGGCAGCATTGGCCCGGCCAACACTGAGATATTCCACGACGGCACGCTAGTGCCACCGATCAAGATCGTCGACCAGGGTAAGCTGAACGACGAGGCCTACCGGATTATCCTCAGAAACTCCCGATACCCCGACCTGCTGGAAGGCGACACCCGTGCCCTGATGGCCGCCGCCAAACGCGCCCAAGAACGCCTGCTGGAGATGTTTGAGCGCTTTGGCAAGGAGACCACTCTGACCGCGCTGGACGCCGACCAAGTCGACACGGCCAAGATGGTGCGGGAGAAATCTCGGGAAATCATCCCCCAGGGCAGTTTCAGCGTCAGGGATTACATGGATCACGCCGGGGTCAGCGACCGTTGGTACTCCTACCACGTGAAGCTGACACGAGAAGGCGACCGGATTACCCTGGACGCCACCGCCAGCGACGATCAAGCAGATGGTTCCATCAACTTCTTGGCCAGCGATGGTGCCTTAGCAGCCTACTTTGGGCAATATTTCCATCAGTACGATACGTCGCTTTTGTCCAACCACGGCCTGGTCTCAGCCATCGACGATGTTCAGTTACGCCAAGGCAGCATCCTCCAGCCAGACTGGCCTGCTGCGTTGGGTTGCCGTGCCCACACCTTCACCAAACTGAAGAGTTCTGTGCGGGCGTTGCTGGCCGAGGCCACCGACGGCAAGGTCATGGCGGGCTCAGCGGTCTACGTAATCGCCTACTGGCGCATGAAAGATTCAGAGACCAATAACTGGCTGCTTTGTACCGATGGCATCGCCGTTGGCCACGGGGCACGACCGTTCGCCGACGGCCTGGACGCCATTTACAGCCGACACAACGAGAACTACCCCGGCGAGTTCATGGAAATGGAGTACCCTCTGCGCATGGAACGCTATGCCATCGCCATGGACTCGGGCGGCCCCGGCAAGCTGCGTGGCGGCTGCGGAATCATCCGCGACGTCCGAATCCTGGCCGATGAAGGCACTTTTGGGCTACGTGTTGAGAACAACATCTTCCCAACTTGGGGTGTGAACGGCGGCATGGGTGGCGGCACCTCAAGGGTGGTTCAAAACCCTGGAACGCCGCAGGAAAAAGAGGTACGGGCCTTTTCCGATGACAACATCTGGAAAAAGGGCGACTTGGTGCGTGTTTACACGGCCGGCGGCGGCGGATGGGGCGACCCGCTGGAAAGGGAAACAGACAACGTCCTGAACGACGTTCTAGACGGTTTTGTCAGCGTTGCAGCGGCTCTAGAGTCGTACGGGGTGGTCATCGATCCAGACACGTTGGTTATCGACGAGCGCGCCACCACCGCCGAACGCCAGGCGTTGGGCGCATCAAGGGGACCAACAAAGTTGTTCCACCGCTTTGAATACTTCGACACCGCCGAAGAAGAGCTGGAATGGGTGGAGAAGAACATCCCCAGGTAGGGGAAGGCTAGTCAACCACAATCTTACGAACCGGCTACTCGGCGGCCTTGGCCCTCCCAGTATGGTTCTCGCAATTCCCGCTTGAGCACCTTGCCTGAGCCGTTTCTGGGCAGGGTTGCGATGAAGTCCACCGACTTGGGAAGCTCAAAGCCTCCCACCTGGCCGCGGCAATGTTGTATGAGTTCGTTTTCGGTGGCTGATGCGCCATCGCGCAATTGGACCACCGCTTTCACTGCCTCACCCCACTGCGGGTCTGGAATCCCAATAACCGCCGCATCGGCGACGGCCGGGTGCTTGAATAGGACTTCTTCTATCACCCTGGGATAAACGTTTTCTCCGGCCGACACGATCATGTCCTTGACTCGGTCTTGGACGTAAAGATAACCCTCATCATCAAGGGTTCCGGCATCACAGCTGTGCAGTCAGCCGCCACGCATCATCTCTGCGGTCGCCTCTGGTAGGTTCCAATATGCCTTCATAATCTGAGGGCCTCGGACACAGATCGCTCCCATAGTCCCGTTGGGAACCTGGTTATCGTCTTCATCTACTATCCGCAGGTCTGTACCCAGGGCCGCCCGTCCCGCAGAGAGCAGCAACTCCGGTCGACCGTTCAACGCCATGCGATGGTCGGCTGAGGTCATGATAGTCGCGATTGGGGATAGTTCGGTCTGGCCGTAGACCTGAACAAAGTCGCAGTTGAACACCTCCAGACCCCTGGAAAGTGTCTCCTCGGCGATGGGAGACGCTCCGTAGGCGATAATTTCAAGGTCAGTGAATTTGCGTTGATCAACGTCTGGAACTGCGATCAAACAAGCTTGGATAATCGCAGGAACCAATATGGCCCAATTGATCTTTTCTTCGTCCAGGGTTTTGACGACTTCAGCCGGGTCGAAAATTTCGTGAATTATCAGACAGCCGCCTTGGTATAAAGCATAAAAACCGTTGAATGCCCCGGCGATATGATAAAGAGGCGCGGCAACCAATGTCCGGTGGCCCGGAGACATGGGAATATCAGGGGCGAACTGTACCAGGTTAGAGGTCAGAGAATCATGGGTGAGAATGACTCCTTTGGGGTGCCCGGTAGTCCCGCTGGTATACATTTGGAAAATGTCGTCGTTGGCTGAGATTTCCTCTAAAGGTGCCGAATCTGATTGGGCATTGACCCAAGTATCAAAATCCGTCCATTCTTCGGAACTATTCCCCCTGTTAGACGCACCCACCGACACGAATTGGTCAACAGCCTCAAGTTCTTCCCACACACCATCCACGCTTTCCTGATACTCACTGGACACCATCAGCATTTTTGACTGTGAATCGTTGATGATATAGGCCCACTCATTTGGAGCCAGCCTATAGTTCAGTGGCACGGGAACCACACCTGACCTGGCGCCTGCGTAGTACATGTACATGTATTCGATGCTGTTTTTGGAAAGGAAGGCGACTCGGTCTCCTTTGTTGAGACCGGCACTGGTAAATGCGTTGGCCAATTGGTTAATCCGCTTGCTGGCCTCGCTATATGTAACCGTTCGATCTCCAATAACAGCAAATTCCGAGTCCGGACGCTCCCGAGCGTGAAAATCAAGAAAATCGTGAAGACGCATAAAAATCCCTCTCAAATCCGGCTGAGTACTTGGTCTTAGTTGGAGGCACAACCGCAAACGATACGAAACATTACCATATCGTAGTGGGATACGAACAGGTCGGACTTTTCAGCATTTACACGTAGCGTGGGGTTACGGAAAGGAGACTATTTGGTGAAAGTATGCTCGCAGTTCTTAATCAGAGATTGGGTTGGCGGGTCCCACTGGCCTAGGCAGATGCTCTCCAGGACCAGATTGCCCTCGGCGTTGATTGAAAATGTGCCGGTACCCTGTCCATCTGGTGCCACCTGGTTGGCACCGTCTGCAGTTAGTTCAATGTCTCCGATGGCCAAGTCACCGGCGGTCACTTCAAATGTGTAGAAGCCCCAGTAGTCTTGGTAGTGGCCATAGGGGTTGATGGTCACAGCAAACTCGCCATCAGACGTAAGCAGCAGGCGGTTGACGTTGCCGGTGTCCAACTCAGTCCAAACACCAACCATTGGGCTCTCGTCCGCTGAGTAGACCGTCACGGTCTTGGAGATCACAAACGCACCAACGTCGGCGGTTACTGTGAACTTCGAGCCCACCTGCGCATCATCACTGATGGTCACTAGACCTGTTTCTGGCTCAATGCTGGCGTCTATGGGCGGACTGACCGACCACTCCACGGGGGTTACAACCTCCAACAATTCGGCACACCGAAGGCAAGACGGACCGGCAAGCACCATTCTGAATGTCTCACCAGCTTGCATATCGTTTTGCCCAACCAGCACCAGGCTGGTCGCTGCAAATTCGATTTCATCCAGCACTAAAAAACGGCTGCTGGTCATTGAGTAGTACCAGGCCATTGGAGGCCCGCTTTGCAGCACGGCGGCCGGCAAGGGGGCCAGGTTGAAGTCCAAGACGTCACCGCCCGCTACAACCAACACACTGTTCTGAAAACAACCGTAGGCAACACATTGGGGCGTGACAGTAACCGTGTAATCGCCGTCAGGCACGTTGGTAAGTAGAAACGCCCCCAGAGGATCGATGTTTATTGTTCTACCGGAAGGTTCCAACGTCAGCGTCCCGCCTTCTAAAAAGCTGGTGCTGCTGTCGAGCACCACACCGCTAACGTTGTAGGAAGGGATGACCGTGGTAGGCGCTGGTGGAATCGGGGTCGACTGAATGGGGAATGGGGTTGATGTGGGCAAAACAGGGGTAGCATCTTTGCTTCCGCCCCCGCAGGCAACGATCAAGACTACCAAAGACCCCAATAACATCAGTATAAATAGTTTCAGATCCATCTTCCCTCACACATCGTCCCTTAGTCCCAGCCTTGGTCTTGGATATTAAATTGCCCCGGCCATAAATGGCTGGGGCAAAGTTTTATACATAATGGTGGGCCTGGATGGACTCGAACCAACGACCTCGGTCTTATCAGGACCGCGCTCTAGCCGCCTGAGCTACAGGCCCACATTGTGGGTCATGGCCAAAAGCCACTTCAGGATTATAGCGACTGACAGAGGCACGGGCAAGCAAAACCAAGAAACCAAGAAACCAAGAAACCAAAATTTCTCCGCCACCCCCCCAGACAAAACGCGGCTTCGCCGCCCGCCTAGCCGGGGCCGTCGGGGCCATCCGCCCCCCCCATTGGGCTTTCTCCGCCGCCGGGTGGGACGCCGCCAATGTCGGGGCCTCCTTCCTCAGTTAGATGCAATTCTCCGGGAGGTCGGGCGTGGCGAGGTGGGCGGGACGGAGCTGCCGGAGAATTGGCTGCGGTAGAAGTTGCGCCAACCATGTCGGGGGTGAATCCGTCTGGAAACTGCAGAGTGCGCACCGGGTAGTTGATGACGATGTCTTCTTCTCTGAAACGGCGATGCAGGTTTTTAATCAAAGCCGATTGCAGGTTGAAGCTGGCGAGGCGGTCTCGGGCCTGCATGAAAAGCCAGAAATCCACGTTGGACTCGCCAAAGGCGTCAAAGGCAAACCAAGAACCGTAGGACCGGATTGCGTTTTGGTCATTCGTCACCAGGTCGTCCATCACCTCTCGGCAGATGTCTTCCACGTGGTCCAGGTCACTGTCATAACTCACACCGCAGGTCACATAGACGTTGACCGCCGGAACCGGTTGTTGGTAGTTGGTGATGATCGTCTCGGCGAAACGGGCGTTGGGCACAACCACCAGGTTGTTGCCCCAGGTGCGGATGCGGGTGCTCCGCCAACCGACCTCCACCACGTACCCGGCCATGCCGCTCTCAAGCTCAATGTAGTCTCCGGTGGCTATAACACCCTCGGTCATCACGTAGGTACCCGCGAACAGGTTGGCGAGAGTCGGCTGAATTGCCAGGGCGACAGCCAAACCACCCAGACCAAGACCGGCGATCAGGGGGCTAATGTTGATGTCCATCACATCCAACACCAGCAGCGCGCCGATGCCGTAGATGACCACGCCGCCCACTCGACGTATCAGCGGGAAGAGTCGCAGGTCCACTATGTGGTTGGCACGGGAGGCCAACGACGCAAGATACCAATCGATGGCGCTGGAGAGTAGCCCAACCACCACCAATATGCCGATGACAACGCCAACTGCGCTGGCAATGGTGTCGGTCCGGTCTTGCTGCCCGCCGGTCAGGTCCAACCCAATGGTCAGCCCCAGATAGACTCCCAGCGTCACGATTCCCAAGGAGAGGGGCCAGCGGGCTGACTTCACCAAACGGGAGTCCAGGTCAGTGGGGGTCAATTGGGTAAATTTTATAATCAGGGGAAAGAGTAACTTGTGGAACAAAAATGCCACCACAAGACCGATTGCAACGATGACGGCGGCGGTGGCGGGGTCCAACCACTCCGGGTCGCCCAGTCCGAAACGGGCTAATATGGGTTCCATCAAGTTGGGCTCCATTAAAAGGGGCTAATACTTAAGCTAAATGCACTGTGTTCTCGGCCAAAGGGGGTCAATTCTAACCGTGGATGCGCCGCATAATCCGACAGTTAGCGCCTGATTACGGCGTCGAAATTATAACATATAGGCTCACTTGCCAGGCTCGGCAACGCCGCCATTCTGGAGCCGTTTTAGCAGTAATGGCAATAGCTCTCCGGAAGGGCCGTTTAGGGTTATGTCACACCAGGACGTGAGCGAAGTCTCATCTGGGTTGATCTCAATCAGCGTTGCGCCCAACTCCTTGGCGACGATCGGCAGGCGGGCCGCCGGGTTAACCGTGCCGGAGGTGCCCACCAACAGCATGCAGTCGCACGTCTCCGCCTGTTCACGGCAGGCCAGTAGCACATCTGCGGGTATGGGCTCGCCAAACATGACGGTGTCAATCTTGATTATGCCGCCGCACTTGATACACCTGGGTGGCAGGCTGTCAAAATGATAGCCATCCCTGGGCTGACGGTCGGCGCAATCGATACACCGCAGCCAGGTGCGGTTGCCGTGAATCTCCAACATATTCTGGCTGCCCGCAACCCGGTGGAGGTTATCTACGTTCTGCGTAACCAAGTACTGCAAAAAGCCCTGCTGCTCCATCTCAACCATGGCGTAGTGCCCTGGATTGGGTTGGGCCTGATCCACAGCCACTTTCAACTCGTAAGTCGGGTCTCCGGGGCGGTCTTCATTGCGAAACCGGGCTTCCCACCACTCCTGCGGGTCACGCAAGAACTCCCGATAGGAAAGATTGGTTGGCTCGCCATACTTGGTCCAAAGTCCGCCTGGCCCACGAAACGGCGGGATTCCGCTCTCAACCGAAAGCCCGGCCCCGGCCAGGGCAACGACATGTTTTGAGCGCAACATGAGCGTGGCGGCTTGGTTCAGTGAATCGGAGAGTTCTGCGGTTAGCTTCAATATGATTAGTTGGCTACTTTAACCGCGCCAAGGTTTACTGAGAAGGGGTTCCGTTAGGAAGAGGGAAAGGCCTCATCACCGAGCAGGGGAACAAAGCGACAGGAACCGAGCATCCGGATCGAAATTCCCTCACCGGTCCGCAGCATGCAGACCAGTTCTTGACGCTCCAGGTCACCCACCGGAGCAACCATACGGCCACCAACCGCCAGTTGGCAAATGAGCGTTGGGGACAATCTCGGCATGGCAGCAGAGACGACAATGGCGTCATAAGGCCCGCGCCAGGAGCAGCCCAGTTCATTGTAATAGTCTTCAACAACTATGTTCCGGTACTCAAGCTCGCTCAGAGTCTCCCGGGCTTGTTGGGCCAGGCTCCGGACCAATTCTACGGTCACAACATTGCCCTTAGGGACCATCTCGGCCAGAACAGCGGCTTGGTAGCCAGGTTCACCGCCCACTTCCAAGACGCAGTCGTCGGGCTGGAGACGAAGAGCCTCAGTGATCAGGGTAACTATATAGGGCTGAGAAATCGTTTGGCCGGCACCGATGGCCAGAGGAATATCACGGTAGGAGAGGGGCCGCTCACTGATTGGAACAAAAACATCGCGGGGTACGCGTTCCATAGCTCTCAGGACGGGAATCTCCCTGATCTTGCGGCGTAGATTGGAGAACAACTCTTTTCGGTCGGAAATGAACTTCTTGTCCAGTTCTCGTTCCAACATTGACCTGGATATAGCATTACATAACTGGTCTAATAAAGGGAATTTCAGGCACGTATTTAGCATTATTATTGAGCATGATTTGGGAGTTATTGACTGTTGCAAACCCGTATGCTAACTTTGATAAAATTATGAGTTAAAAGCTCAGTTTCTTACAGATTTTTATAGGTTTTTGGGACTAAAACCCCTTAATACAACCCGTCGGATTGATTAATTTTGGTAGAAATTCAGACCGCTGACAGTCAAATAGTAGATAAGTCTCAATGGCTTTCCCTTAGAGACGCCTGCCGCATCCTTGATGTCAGCAACACAACACTGCGTCAGTGGGCCGACAACGGCTACCTGAGAGTTTACCGAACGCCCGGTGGTCACCGACGGTTCCTCCGCACGGATGTGGAATCGTTCGCCAATGCGCCCGAGCAGGCTCAGGAACACGGACGGGAAGACGCCATTGAAGGCTCGGCCCTCCGTAAGATTCGCCGCCGTCTCAGCCGGAACGATGTCCTCCAGCAACCCTGGTATCAGAGTGTGGAGGAAGAGGGCAAGGTTAGGATGCGGCTCTTTGGACGCCGCCTGCTTTCCCTGCTACTTCAGGAGTCGGGGGCCCGCCGTCGCCGACTGGAACTGCTAGAAGAGGCCCACCTTTTGGGCCGCGAATACGGCACAGAGATGTCTGAAAGGGGCGTAACCCTGAAAGACGCTATCGAAGCCTTCGTATTTTTCAGGACCATGGTCCTGGACTCAACCAACCCAGGTGCCTGGGCCAAGATTATTGAGGCCGCAGACCGCGTGCTGGTTGGAATGGCGGATTCATATGAAGAACCTAGCAAATCTATGGGTTAATACCCCGTTTCATAGTCCCATAATCAATCCAAAGGGATATAGAACCAACGCAGCACCAAATAGCGAATTAACTTAGAGAACTTATTCAAACTCATCAGGAGGACCAAGAACAGCTATGGACATCATCGATCGCAAGCTGTTGAACTTGATTCAATCGCCCTTCCCCATGGTTGACCAACCGTATCAACAACTGGGTGAAGAGGTTGGAGTCAGTGAACAAGAAGTTATTGACCGATTAGCCGAATTGAAGCGGATCAATGTGCTCCGTCAGATTAGCGCGATCTTCGACACCCGCCGCCTGGGATTCAAGACCACCCTGGTGGCCGCGGCCTACGAGCCGGACCAGTTGCATGACGCAGCCATGGAGATTAACAAACACCCCGGCGTTAGCCACAACTACGCCCGGGAAGGCTCCTACTACAACCTATGGTTCACCCTGGCCGTGCCACCAGAACACGACCTGGCCGCCACCGCAGAGTACATGGCCCGCAAGACCAGCTCTATGGAGCAACGGTTGATGCCGACCAAACGCTTCTTCAAGATTGGTGTCAACTTTGACATGGTCAACAAGAAGGGCTCCTCGTTCAACTTCAGCCCGGACAACGTGAAGGCTGATAAGGGCGATGCTAAAGCAGGTGGCGAAAACGCCGCTGACAAGGGCGCAGTAGACTCCTGGAACCAGGCTGTGCCCGTAACTGACTTTGAGAAAGACGCCATACGAGGGATGCAAGAAGACCTGGAACTGGTCCCTCGCCCCTATGACGACACCGCCAAAAACCTGGGCATCTCCACGGAGGAGTTGTTCGCCTTGGCCAAAGACTTCCAAGAGCGCCGCATCATGCGCCGTTATAGCGCCGTGCTACACCATCGCCGTTCCGGCTTCAAGGCCAACGCGATGATTGTCTGGAAGGTGCCGGAAGACCGATCAGAAGAGGTTGGTCTAACCATGGCCGCGCACAACGCCGTAACCCACTGTTACGAGCGGCCAACCTTCCCGGACTGGCCCTATACCCATTTCACCATGGTCCATGCGACCACGCCAGAAGGCTGCGAAGAGATCAACAATGAGATCAGCGAAGCCACCGGTATCACCGAACGTTTGGTGCTCTACAGCACACGGGAATACAAGAAGACTCGCGTGCGCTACTTTGTGCCTGACTATGACGAATATCTAGACGCGGAAAAGCCCGACGCCGTAATAACGGTTTGATTCAAAACCACCGGTGATGCCATGGTTCTTTAGCGTAAACGCCATGGTTTCACCGCAGCAAACCTAGCGGTACTACTCCAATCGTTATAACGGCTTATTCCAAAAACCTAGCTGGTGCCAGGTTTCTACTACAGAGGTCTTATGCCAACTTTTTATCCCGTTTTTCTAAACTTGACCGGACGCAAGTGCGTCATCATTGGCGGCGGACAAGTCGCGGAAGGCAAAATTTCCAAACTGCTCGACTCAGGTGCCAAGATCATCGTGATCAGCCCAGACGCCACTCAGGGCATCTGTGGCTTCGCCGAGCGCGGCCAGATCGAGTTCGAACTCCGCAAGTACCAAGATGGTGACCTCCAGGGCGCGTTCCTAGTCGTCGCCGCCACCAATGACACTGTGGTCAACCAAGAGATTTTCGAGGAAGCAGAGAAACAGGGCATTCTGCTGAACGCCGTAGACGACATGCCTCGTTGCTCGTTCATCGCTCCGTCCATCGTGGAAAAGGGCCCGGTCACCGTGGCCATCTCCACCGGCGGTGCCAGCCCCGCTCTGGCCCGCAAGCTTCGCGAGAAGATGGACGTTTCATCTGCCCTGGATT